>JAZNEZ010000032.1:0-3403 GCA_045588875.1 Candidatus Scatosoma sp.
CGCCATTCTGAAAAGTATGGTAATATCCATAACGCACGTTCTCCGCTTTTATATAAACAAAATTAAAATGAGTAAGCCGCATAAAAATCCGAGTTTTATGTATAAATCTCCATACTTTTTATACGTGCTTTCTGCCTGCGACAATAGCCTGCCAAGCTGTTCTTTCATAGAGGAAAAGTATACCTTTTGCGAGGCACTATCTCCTCGCCCAAGCATTTTGAAATAATCCTCTACCACCGCTTTTTCCTCGTCCGTTAAAAACTCAAAGCCCTCAAAGGAAATAACTTGCGCTTGGTCCTCAGAATATTCTTCAAGAGAAGAAAAATAGTCGTGCAAGAATTCGTCGAATTCGCCCTTATATACGTATTTCCCGACAAACTCTCCCAGCGGTCGACGGTAATAGGAAATCTCACTTAAAAAGCGCTCGTTAAACGTTTTTAGTTGACTGAAAAACAATTTTCTTTTTCTGTATTTTTTCGCCAAAACGTATCCACAGAAACTTGTAAACGCAACGATCGCCATTCCCAAAAGAAACTTTGCCATTCACTGAATCTCCCGTCCTTCTTCGTCGTATATTGCTTTGATTTTGCCGATTTCTCTTTCGTCTAACAACACGTACCGTTCGAACAAGCCGAAAAACGGCTTTTTCACGTGCCCGATCGAAGAAAAATGCGCCGACGCAATCACCTTGATCCCTGCTAATATCGCCCGTTCGATCGCATTACAATCGACCGCGGAAAGCTCGTCCGTAATCACGATATCGGGGCGTAACGCTCTAATTCCCGCCTCAAACGCCGTTTGTTTATCGGAATATTTCAAAACGTCGCAAGTTTGCCCAACGTCGCCTGCGGATATTTCTCCGCGCTCGTCGCATACGAGTACGTTTTTATGCGTTTTTATTCCGATCGTGCGCCCCAAATCCCGTAAAATCGTCGTTTTACCCAGCCCTGGGGAGGAAATAATCAGAACGTTTTTAACGCCGTCTTGCATACAGCTTTTGTATATTTCCTCACCGCACCCGATTACTTCGTGTGGGACACGTATACAAAGCGAGGTGATATTGCGTATCGTCAGGGGTTGTCCCTTTTCAAACACGTATTCTCCGGCAAGACCGATACGCTCCCCGTCTTTCGCGGTGATAAAACCACGCTTGATTTGTTCCTCTACTGCGTATACGGAATATTTCCCTGCTCGAAACACGCAATTTGCCAACTCGTCCATATCGCAACGTAACGCCCGTTCCTGCACGTCCGTTAAACCGTATTCCGCCAAATAACGGTATACGCCTTGATAATTGACGGTGATTGGTTTTTCCACGCGCATGCGTATCTCGTAAACCTTTTGCAAATTCAGACGGCGCAACGCGTCCTTTACGTTTTGCGGAAGAAAATCAAGCATTTGTTATACTATATGCGCTTGCTTGTCCGAATAGAACGAGCGCGCAACAAAAAAACACCCTTTCGAGTGAAAAGGTGTTTTTGTGGATAACCGCTATTTATTTGCTGTAATCGAAAAGGAGTTCCGCGCTCTTTTCCACGAAATCGGATAACTCTTCGGGAGAAAGCTTTTTATAAGAAAGCATAGCAAGATAATAGATTTGATTAACGATAAATTTCTGCTTCTCTTCCGTTTGTTTTAATAGCCCCGAAATGACGGGATTTGTCAGATTGAGAACGAGCGTTGCGTTCTTCGTGGGATCGATCTCCGACATACCGTAAAAACCATTCATTTCAGACATTCTGCGCATAAATTCCTCTACGTTGACGATCGCAGGAACTTTACCGCTCTTGAACTTTTCCGCCTTAACGGTGATTTCTTTATTTACAAGGTGATTTTTGAACGCGTCAACGAGGTCTTTATGATCGTCCTCTTTGACCTCTTCGCCGCTCTTTAACGCGCCGTCGATATCCGCGTCTATACGCACGAAACGGCATTTTTTCGGGTTTTTATATTCGATAAAACTAATGAAATGAGGATCGATATACGTATCGCAAACGATTGCGTCCAAACCTGCGTCCTTAAACATTGTAATATACTGCGCCTGCTGCGCCTCGTCGGAAACGTAATAAACCGCTTGCGGTTGCGCGTCCTTTTCTGCGTCGGCGTCGGCAATCTCTTCCCCGAAATAATCGGTCAGCGGTTTATATTCACCGCTTAAATTCTTGAAGATAATGATTTTCTGTACCTTGTCGTAGAAATCCTCGTCTTTCAAGCAACCGAATTTAATGAACGTCGCGATATCTTTCCAACAGCTTTCAAAACGTTCGCGATCGGTGTTAAACAGCGAAGTAAGCTTATCGGCAACCTTTTTTGTGATATGCTTGGATATTTTTTGTACCTGTTTATCGTTTTGCAAGAAACTTCTCGAAACGTTCAGTGGAATATCGGGGCAATCGATCACGCCGTTCAAAAGCATTAAAAATTCAGGGATAACTTCCTTAATATTATCCGCGATAAACACTTGATTGCAATACAGCTTAACCTGTCCTTTTTCAAGCTGTACCTGTTGTTTTTTCACCTGTGGAAAGTAGAGAATACCCTTTAAGCGGAAAGGATAATCCATATTCAAATGAATCCAGAACAGTGGCTCGTTATAATCCATAAACGTGTCGCGGTAGAAATTTTTATATTCCTCTTCCGTGCAGTCCTTGGGATCTTTCAGATATAAAGGCGTGGTGTTATTGATCGCTTTATCCTTTTCGTCGCCCTTGGGATTGAGATATACTTCATAGGGCATAAACGAACAATATTTACGCAACAATTCACGAACAGTATGTTCTTTGAGGAAATCCTCTTCCCCCTCGGCAATATGCATTACGATCTTCGTACCGCGCTCCGCTTTTTCCGTTTCCGACATAGTATACGTAGAATTTCCGTCCGATTCCCAACGCACCGCCGGCTCGTCTTTATAGCTCTTCGTATAAATTTCTACGTTATCGGATACCATATACGCCGAATAAAAGCCCAAACCGAAATGTCCGATAATCCCGTCGCCCGATGCCTTTTCGTATTTTTGCAGGAAATCCGCCGCGCCCGAAAACGCGATCTGCGTGATGTATTTTTCCACTTCCTCTGCGGTCATACCGATACCGTTATCCTCTATGGTCAGCGTTTTTTCCGTCTCGTCGACAGAAACCACGATTTTATAGCCGTTATCGTCTTTTGCCGCTTCGCCCATTTCCACGAGCTTTTTATGCTTTGTGATTGCGTCTACGCCGTTTGCTACGATTTCACGCAGAAAAATATCCTTATCCGAATACAGCCATTTTTTAATGATCGGCATCATATTCTCGCTGGAAATTTTAATTTTACCTTTCTTGTTCATAATCCGTTCTCCTTGTAGTATCAATAGTTATTTATAAACAAAAAAATCTGCCTTTAATCGAATTAAAAGCAGACTTTT
>JAZNEZ010000033.1:0-3674 GCA_045588875.1 Candidatus Scatosoma sp.
AACTTTCCGATGGACAGAATCGACAATATCGTCGGACGTGTCCCTGCGTTCCGATTTGCAGCGTCTAAGAAAACTCTCTAACGGGAAAAACAGTAAGAGGAAATGAATTTTACTTCGGAAATCAAAAAGGAAATGGTAAGCCGCGGCGTACGCGAGCGGCTTTTGGCGGACGAAAGCGCCCGAAAGTCGAGTTTTTCGGCGTTCGTTCGCACGAGTGGTGCGCTTGGGGTAAAAGACGGCGTTCCCACTTTTTTTCTCGTGAGCGAAACGGAGCACGTGGCAGAATATTTCACAAATCTGTTTTCGGAGATTTTCGACTTTGAATTATCCGTTACGAACGCTACGATGGATCGTTTGAGCGGTAGGGACAAGCTGGTGATGCAATGCCCGATCGCGCAGTCCGCTAAGGTGTTATCCGAACTGGGACTGTTAAAGAAAGACAAACAAAGCTTTCGCGAGGGGATTGCTCCGTCGCTCATTAAAACGGAAATGCAGAAAATTGCTTATATACAAGGCGCGTTTTTGGGCGGTGGGAGCTGTACCCTCCCCAAAGGCAACGGCACGGGATATCATTTAGAAATCGTGTTCAGCGAAAGAAAAACGGCGTTTGAGTTTTGCAAACTGCTTGACGAGTTCGAACTGATCGTGCGCCTTGTCGAGCGCAAGGAAAATTTCGTTGCGTATATCAAAAGCAAAGAAACAATCTCCGATTTTCTTGCCGTGGTGGGTGCGGAGAACGCATTGAAAAAATTTACGGCGTTTTTGGACAAGCGCGACGAGGCAAATCGCGACAACCGCGCCAAAAACTGTTTTTCGGGCAACGCAGACAAAACGGCGATTGCCGCCGTAAAACAGGTGGTGGCGCTGAAAAAGTTAGAAGAAACGAATTTTAAGGATTTGAGCGAGGAGCTTAAAAAGTTGGCACGGGCAAGATTACGCTACCCTGAAAAATCACTTCGGGAGCTTGCCGAGCTTTTGGGGGAGAGTAAGAGCTGCTTAAATCACCGTATGCGGAAACTAATGGAGCTTGCGGAAAGAATAGGCGATTAAAAGAGGAAAAACATTATGACGGATTTCGTACACTTACATCTACATACGGAATACAGCCTTCTCGACGGTGCGGCGAAGGTGGACGATTTGATCGATTATTTGGTAAAAAACAATATCGACGCGTGTGCCGTAACCGATCACGGGAATATGTACGCCTCTTTATATTTTGCGGAGGAGTGCGTAAAAAAAGGTATAAAATATATTATCGGTTGCGAGCTGTACGCGACCGACGATCATTTCGATAAACGCTACGGCACGAAAACGGAGCATATCGTTTTGCTTGCCAAAAACAAAACGGGGTATAAAAATATCGTCAAACTCGATTCCCTTTCGTATATCGACGGGTTCTACGGCAAGCCGCGTATCGGCTACGACTATATCAAAAAACACAGCGAGGGCGTGATTTGTCTTTCCGCTTGTCTTGCAGGCAGAATACCCCAGCTCCTCTTGAACGGGGATTACGAGGGCGCAAAAAAATGGGCGTCGGAGATGAAAGAAATTTTCGGGGACGATTTTTATATCGAATTGCAAGATCACGGCATTGCGGAAGAAAAACAGATCATACCCGATCTTATCAAAATTGCCCGTGAATTGAATATCGGGCTCGTGGCGACCAACGACGTGCATTATATCGAAAAAGAGGATTGGGAAGCGCACGACGTGCTTTTGTGCATACAAACGAAGAAAACTCTTGCCGATCCCAAGCGTATGAAGTTTGACACGCACGAATTTTATATGAAATCGGGGGACGAAATGGCGGAGCTGTTCCACTACGTACCCGAGGCGATTTTCAACACGCGCGTGATCGCGGATAAAATCGAAGAGCCCGTGTTCGATCTCACCCCCAAGGGCGATCCCATTCGCGATACGTCGCTCATTCCTTTGTATAAGCCTGACGACGGATCAACCTCGCCCGAGTATTTGACAAACCTTACTTGGAAAGGGTTGGCAGGTCGTTATGAGAATATCACCGACGAGATCAAAGAGCGCGTGGAATACGAGCTTGGTATCATTATAAAAATGGGTTTCGCCGATTACTTTTTAATCGTTTGGGACTATATCAACTGGTCGCGGTTAAACGGTATACCCGTAGGCCCTGGGCGTGGCTCGGGGGTAGGGAGTATCGTGGCGTATTCGATCGGTATCACCGACGTCGATCCGCTCAAATACGATTTGATTTTCGAGCGTTTCTTAAATCCCGACCGCGTGTCTATGCCCGACTTCGACGTGGACTTTTGTACGAAACGTCGGCACGAAACGATTGAATACGTGCGTAAAAAATACCACCCCGAGAACGTGGCGCAGATCGTAACGTTCGGTACGCTCGCTTCGCGCGCCGTTATCAAAGACGTGGGTAGGGTTATGGGCGTGCCGTATTCGGAAACGGATAAAGTGGCAAAGCTGATGGACGGAAAATCGACGATCAGCGAATTGCTTGGCTTGAAGATTCCCAAAATAGAAAAAGAGCTTGCCGATCCCTCGTTGAGCGAAGAAAAACGCGCCGAGATCACCAAAAAGCTCAAAGAACAAAAGGATAAAAAGAATTCCGAGTTCTTGGATGTATACAAAACGAACGAAGATCTCCGTCGCGTGATTGATATGGGATTAAAGCTCGAAGGTATGCCCAAGAACACCTCCGAACACGCGGCAGGCGTCGTGATTTGTAATAAGGTGTTGTCCGATAACGTACCGCTTGCAAGAAACGGCGAGGATATCGTAACGCAGTTCGATATGAAAGAGGTCGAGGCGGTAGGTATGCTCAAAATGGACTTCCTTGCGCTTACCACGCTCACGGATATCCAGAACACGCTCGAATATATCAAAGAGGGACAGGGCGTTGAAATCGATTTCAATAAAATCGGCGTAGATGTGCCCGAAGCGTATCAACTCATTTCCGCAGGGGACACCGACGCGGTGTTCCAACTCGAACAAGGCGGTATGAAAAAGTTTATGAAAGAGCTGCAACCGAACTGTTTGGAAGATTTGATTGCAGGTATTTCCCTCTATCGCCCTGGGCCTATGGATTTCATTCCGACGTATATCCATAACAAGCATCACCCCGAAGATATCGTCTACGACACGCCGTTTTTAGAGCCGATTTTGAAAAATTCTTACGGCGTAATCGTGTATCAAGAACAGGTAATGCAGATATTCCAACAGCTTGCCGGCTACACCTACGGTCAAGCCGACCTCGTTCGTCGCGCTATGGCGAAAAAGAAAAAGAAAGAGCTGATGGAGCAAAAGGATAAATTTATCTACGGCGCGCCTGCCGAGGGGATCACGGGTTGTGTTTCCAAAGGCATACCCGAGGAAGTGGCGGCGAAAATTTTCGGGGATATGGAGAGCTTTGCGTCGTATGCTTTCAATAAATCGCACGCGGCGGCGTATGCGGTCGTGGCGTATCGCACGGCGTATCTGAAAGCGTTCTATCCTAAGGAATTCCTTGCAGGTATTCTAAACGACCGTATCGATAAGATCGAAGAAATTTCCAAATATATCACGTATATGAAAGAGCGGAATATTCCCGTTCTGCCGCCCGATATCAATAAATCTAAGGATATATTCTGGGTAGAGGGAAAGGGACTTAGGATCGGGCTTGGTAAGTCGGAGGCCAAGCGGTCTTA
>JAZNEZ010000034.1:0-3532 GCA_045588875.1 Candidatus Scatosoma sp.
GGCAGTTTTCCCCTCTTTTTGATAAACTCGATAAATATTTTCGCCGTAACGCACGCGTCGTCGAACGCGCGGTGATGATTAAAGGTAAACCCGTAGTAATCGGCAACCGAATTCAGTTTATAATTCGGGAGCTCACCGCGGAGCAGTTCCTGAGCCAAGGTCAAAGTATCGAACTGCTTATTGTCGATCATATAACCGTTTTGCTCTGCGTAATACCGCACGAAATTGTAATCGAAATTCACGTTATGTCCCACGAGAAACGCGCCGTCGATAAACTTGAAGAAATCGGCGATCGCCTTGTCGATCGTGGGCGCGCCGACAAGATCGGAATCGCGTATGCCCGTGAGATCGATAATTTCCTTGGATAACCGTTCTTCGCACGCAACGAACGTGGAAAACTTCTCTTTCATTTCACCGCCGACGATCCTCACCGCACCGATCTCGATAATCTTATCCATCTTCCCCATCGCAGGGTTGTTATTCAAGCCCGTCGTTTCCAAATCGAACACCACGAACACGTTGTTTTTCAGATCGGACGGCTTTTCCAGCATATCGAATAAGCCTGCCTGCGTGTAGTCGACGTATTCTTCGGGAAACACCGCGTGATAAAATTTCGGCACGGGCTTGCCCTTTCTCGCCACCGGCATAAAATTTTCGGGCGGCGCGCCGAAATTCAGCTTGGCCGCTTTGAACGAACGGTAGCCGTTGAACTCCTCGTTCTGCCCTATCATCACGATTTTATCCCCCGTTTTGAGTTCGCGCACCTTTTCCACGGTGGCTTTTTTGGGAAAATACGTCGTGCGGAGCGTACCCGAACCGTCGGAAATCGCCAACAAAAAACGCGTTTTTTGCACCTCTTCCCCCGTCTTTTCGTTGCGTTTAGTATACTCTTTTTCTTCGATATAGGTTATCGTACCGCAAACGGCAAACGTGCCCTCCTCGCTCAAAAAATCGGCAATATACGTCGCTTGCTTGGGCGTTTGCTCCGCACCGTCTATCTTCACGAAATCGCAAATTTCAAAACGGCGTATTTCCGTGGGGGCGTCCTCCTCCCTGCTTTCAGGAATTTCGTCAAGGAGGGACGCGTCCGGCTCTGCCTTTTCCACAATACGCACGTTGCCGTAAAACGTACCGCAAAAGCCGCTTTGTAAATACGCGCTCACCTCGTCGAGAATTTTCCCCGAAGTAAACAGCGACTGTTCGCCCGAGGCGATATCAAAGCAAAAATTCGCGCCGCTTTGCAGCATATCCACGTGAATATGCTCCTCGTCCAAAAACGCGGCGGCGGCAGGAAAGCTCGCGCTCACGTATTCGTATATTTTCCTTTTAAGTATATCTTTATCGGGCACGCGTTTAACGATCCTCGTTTTCGCCGTGAAACCGGTAGGCAGATATCTTTCGGAAATTTCGCGCGCCTGCGTTTCTTCCGTGGCGGTGTACGCCTTGTCGGTAATGAGTAAAAATTCCGCACTCCTTTCCCTTTTGCTAACGGTGATACCGCGCAAAAGCGCGTTTTTCAAGCCCGAAAGCGCGCGTATTTCCTGTAAATATTCGTCCGTTCTATTCATCTAACAACGCCCTTATTTCCTTAAAAAATTCCTCTTCCGCGTTTTCCGCAAGCACCTTTTTAATAGGCTCGCCCTTTTTGAAAATCAAGCAACTGCCGTTTCCGCCTGCAATCCCGAGGTCGGCGTCTTTCGCCTCCCCTGGACCGTTGACCACGCAACCCATAATGGCGATCTTTGCCTTTTTCTGATACGGGCGCACGAACGCGGTTACCTTTTCCGCAAGCCCCATACTCTCCCACGCGCACCTACCGCAGGTAGGACAGGACACCACTTCGACGAACGCCTCGTCCAAACCGCACGCACGCAGAATATTTTTCGCGGCATACACCTCTTTCACGGGATCGTCGGTGAGTGAAACGCGGATCGTGTCGCCGATACCATTAAGCAATAAACTACCGATCCCCACCGCACTTTTCACGATACCCGACTCCGTCGTTCCTGCCTCGGTTACGCCAAGATGCAACGGATAATCACAGCTTTGCGAAAGCAGGGTGTAGGCGCGCACGGTTAAAGGCACGTCGGAGGCTTTCACAGAAATCGCGATATCACGTACGCCGTACTTTTCCAAAATCCCCACGTTATATAACGCGGATTCGACGAGCGCCTGCTCGCTCCTGCCGTACTTTTCCAAAAACTGTTTTTCTATGCTCCCTGTATTTGCGCCTACGCGCACGGGAATTTTATGCGCTTTCACACAATCGGCGACCAAACGAATTTCTTTTTCTCCGCCGATATTCCCAGGGTTTATGCGCACCTTATGCGCGCCGTTTTCGATCGCCGCCACGGCAAGCTTGGGCGAAAAATGAATATCCGCCACGAGTGGCAACTTGATTTTGGAAACAACCTCTTTCACCGCCAACGCGTCTTTTTCGTCCGCAATCGCCACGCGTACGATTTCACAGCCTGCGTTTTCCAAATCGCGAATCTGCGCCACGGTTTTTTCCACGTCCGCGGTTTTCGTCGTCGTCATCGATTGAATTTTCACGCTCTCGCCTCCGCCGATCAAAATACCGCCGACGCAAATTTTTTTCGTGCGTTTCATTGTTTGTCCTTTTTATCGTTTTTCATCATCTGTTTGAGCTCAGTCATAAACGAGGATAAGTCCTTAAACGAGCGGTACACGGAAGCGTAGCGCACGTAGGCAACCTCGTCCACTTTTTTGAGGCGCTCCATCACCATTTCCCCGATCACTTTCGTCGTGATCTCGCTTTCCATACTGTTATACACCTGCTTGCAGATGTCCGCGACCATCTCGTCGATCAAGGACATAGGCACGGGGCGTTTTTCGCACGACTTGATGATACCGTTTCGTATCTTTTCTGCGTTGAACGCTTGGCGCGTACCGTTGTTTTTCACCACGAGCACGGGCGTAATTTCAATCGTTTCGTAGGTGGTAAACCGACGCCCACAGCCCGTACATTCTCTACGGCGACGTATCGTTCTATCGTCGTCGGCAGAACGCGAATCGATCACCTTGCTGTCCGTGCAATCACAATACAAACACTTCATTTCTTACCCTTCCTTTCGCGAATTTTTTTCACTTCGTTTTCGTAACCGTTGTCTTTGGGAATATAATAAACTCTGTCTTTTAAGCTGTCGGGCAAATACTGCTGTTCCACGTAACCGCCGTAGCTATGCGGATATTTATAAGCCGCGCTGTTTGCCTTGTCCTCTTTACTACCGTAGGAATTATCCTTTAAGTAAACGGGTACGTTATCGTCGCGCACCTCTTTCGCGTCCTTGATCGCCGCGTACATTGCCTCCACCACGGAATTACTCTTCTCTGCCTCGCACACGTAAATAATCGCCTCGGCAAGGGGAATACGCGCCTCGGGATACCCGATCCTTTCCAGCGCGTACATAGCGGAAGTTGCAATTTGCAACGCGCGCGGATCTGCCATACCAACGTCCTCGGCGGAATGCACCACGAGCCGTCTTGCCACGAGCATAGGATCGCAACCGCC
>JAZNEZ010000035.1:0-6068 GCA_045588875.1 Candidatus Scatosoma sp.
GCAGAGCACGGTGATCGATCTTTCGCATATCGATCGCGGTTATGCGGATTTTGAATATAAACTCAAAAAACTCGGTGCAAAAATCCGTCGCGTACGGATATAAACGCCGAAAATCAAACAAATTACGAAAGAGGAAAACAGACAATGCGCAAAAAAAACGTTTTGGTAATCGTGCTGACGGTGTTGATCTTTTTGTCCGCCGCGGTGCTCGGCATATCGACGGTGTATCGGGTGAATACGGTATCCGTCCGCACGAGCGTGGTTTCGGAAGAGGCGAAAGCGGAGGCGGAGGAATTACAAAAGCTCTTAACGACGGCGTACGATAAGCAGAGTATCTTTACCGCCGACGAGCTTAAAGCGAAAGAGCTCGTGGAAAAATTCCCGTATTTCAATATCACGGGCTTTGAGAAGAAATATCCCAACCGCCTCGTCGTGGAAGTAGCGGAGGAGGCAGAGGTATACGCCCTGCCCGTGGACGAAACGAATACCTCTTATTATATCCTCAGCGTAAAAGGCACGGTGCTGGGAATCCGCGCCGATTACAAAAACCGTTCGGATAACGCGGATAACCTGCTGATCACGGGTGTACTTGCCACGGGGGAAAGAGGCGCGCCGATCACGGGCGACGACTGTATTCCAACGCTGTTCCCGTTCCTTGAAAAGGTAAATTCTTCGCTCGGCGGTATACGTCGCAATATTGCCTCGATGGAGGTGTTAAGACTAGCGTCGTCGGAGGAGGAAACGGTATTTAAGCTCACCACGTTAGAGGGGGTAAAAATCTACGTTCGCAATCCGTCGGCGTTGACCGAGCAAAAAGCGGAAACGGCGGTGCGCGAATACCTGTCTATGACCACCGAGCAAAGGCTCAAAGGTATGCTTTTGATTTCCGATTCTTCGGGCGAGGTGATCTACGATTATAATCAAACGGACGAGATTGATCCTTGAAAATACCGAAAACACGCTTAACTGCGTGTTTTTTTGAGGTTTTTTTTCTCAATTCATTGACAAGCGATTACAAATAGTGTATAATAATAACAAGATTTATTTTTTCAAGATCGATACATACGGAGCGGAAGAAATATATGAGAAACGAAAGCGTCGCCATATTAGACGTACGGTCGTACGAGGTAGTGTTTTTCCTCGGCTCGAAAGGGGTAAACGATACGTTCGTCTTTTACGGCTCTCACACGGAAAAATACGAGGGCTTTTCCACGGAGGGATTCTTCGACGAGGAATCGTTCCGTCGCACCGTCGTTGCCGCCGTTACGTCCGTTCGGCAAAATTACGAGGGCGTGATCGGGGAGATATACGTGGGCGTGCCTGCGGCGTTCGTGTCCGTGCGAACGAAAGGGCATACCATATCTTTCCCCTCCAAACGAAAAATTTGCGCGCAGGACGTGGACGCGTTATACGAAAGCGGGCTCAATGAGCTTATGGAAACGCGGCGTCTTGTTCGTCGTTCGAATATGTATTTTACGCTCGGCGATAACCGTAAATATTTCTCTGCGGACGATCTCTACGGCGTGCCGACCACCCTTTTGAAAGGCGCGCTTTGTTATTATTTCCTTTCCGATTCGTTCTATAACGCAACGACCTCGGTGCTCAAAGATCTTGGCTTTGAAGAGCCTGCGTTTTTACCATCCACGCTCGCGCAAGCGTTGTATCTGTTGCCCGAAAAAAGTCGGGAGGGCTATGCGTTTTTGCTCGACGTCGGATTTTTGACGAGCTCCGTTTCCATAGTATACGGCAACGGTATCGTGCACGAAAAATCCTTTGATTGTGGGTTGGGCACGATCCTCGTTTCGTTAATGGAGGAGCTGGATATAGATTACGCGTTGGCGGAAGAAATTCTGCTTTCCGCAAACGTTTCGGGAGGGAGCGTGCCAAAGGAGCTCGTTTGGACGAGCGAACGCGGCGAGGAATCTTTCCCCGTATGGCGTATCAACGAAATCGTCAAATGCGGTTTGGACGTGCTTTGCGAGAACGTGGAAAAATTCTTTGCGGAGAAGTCCCGAGAGAAAATGGCGACGGCGCTGGCGGTCAATCCGATCAGCGTAACGGGCGAGGGAATCGCAGGGCTTGCAGGCGCGGCGGAGCATATTTCCAAGCGAATCAATCGTTTGACGGAAATCGTATCGCCCGATTTACCCTATTACGATAAACCGACGTTTTCGTCGAGAATGGCGCTGTTGAGTATGGCGTTGTCCGATCGTAAAAAACGCGGTTGGTTTTACAGAATTTTTAACAATTTCGGAGGAAGAAAAAAATGATGAACAACTATGACGAAAGAGAAAATTACGGCGGCTACGGCTATTCGGTTGCGGAAGAAACGGTTGCGCCCGAAAAAGAAACGACGAATAATCTTTCCGGCGTTGCGAAAATAAAAGTAATCGGCGTAGGTGGTGCAGGTAATAACGCGGTGGACAGATTGATCGAATCGGGCTTAAAGAGCGCGGAATATATCGTGGTAAACACGGATAATCAGGCGCTTGCCCGTTCCAAGTCAACCAACCGTATTCAAATCGGCGTAAAGCTCACCAAAGGTCTTGGCGCAGGCGCTGATCCCACGGTAGGAAAAGCGGCGGCAGAAGAAAATAAAGAGGCGATTCAAGAGGCTTTGAAGGACACCGATCTCCTGTTTATCACAGCAGGTATGGGCGGCGGTACGGGTACGGGCGCCGAGCCCGTGAGCGCAAAGATTGCAAAGGATATGAAAATTCCCACGGTCGCCGTGGTAACGTTGCCTTTCAATTTCGAGGCAAAACGCAGAATGGACAACGCACTTGCAGGGATTGAAGAACTCCGTAAATCGGTAGATTCAATCATTACTATTCCCAACGATAAGATCCGTCAGGTCGTGCCCAAGGGTACTTCTTTCTCCGATTCGCTCAAAGTAGCGGACGAGGTACTCCGTCAAGGTATCCGCGGTATTGCGGAGCTTATCGTGAAACCCTCGCTCATCAACCTCGATTTCGCAGACGTAAAAACCACGCTCAAAGGTCGCGGACTTGCGCATATGGGTATCGGCGTTGCCAAGGGCGAAAAGAGAATTTCCGACGCGGTGCGTTGCGCCGTTTGCAGTCCCTTGCTCAATACCACGATCGAGGGCGCAAGCTCGGTGATTTTGAATATTATCGGCGGTAAAGACCTTTCCTTGGACGAAGTTGTTATGGCGGCGGATCTCGTGAAAGGGGTGATCGATTACTCTGCAAACGTCATTTTCGGCGCGTGTATCGACGAAAGTATGTCGGACGAGGTAGAAGTGGTGATTATCGCCACGGGCTTTAACAACGGTCAGAACGGTATCAGCGCGGAGGCGCAGGAATCGGCGCTCCGTCAGGCGTCCTTGCTTTCTAAAAAGATCGATTACGCGTATAACGATAGATCGCAGGAAGAGCCTTTCTATCCCACGCCGCAATACGCGCAATCTATGCCTACGCAACAGTACGGCTATGCTCCGTACGCACCGCAACAGCCTCAACAAAACGGCTATGCGCCTGCGTACGCACAGCCCGCGCAACAGCCCGTCGCGCCCGTGCAGAACGGCGCGTTCGAGCCCGACGATCCCATTCCCGAGCCTACGGAAAATCAAAAGTCGGAAACAGCCGATCGTAAGCACCGTCCCAGATTTGTGGATTATTTTATGAAACGTAATAATGGCGATAAATAAACGGACAAAAACGGCGTTACAAAACGCCGTTTTTCATATAAACAGGCATAAACGCCTACCTTTCTCGAATATATATATGTTATGTTTTTGAAAGGTTTGGAAAAGATAAAAAAGGTATATTTTATCGGTATCGGCGGCGTAAGTATGAGTGCGCTCGCCAAATTTCTCTCCACGTGCGGTTACGCCGTTTCGGGTAGCGACGCGCAAAAGAGCGAGCAAACGGACGCGCTCGCTTTTTACGGCGTAAAGACGTATATCGGCGCGGACGGGGATAGAAAAGATATATTCTCCGCCGACGCCGTCGTGTATACGGACGCAATCCCTCCCGAACACGCGGAGCTGGTGCGGACGAAATCGCTAAAAAAGAAACTGTTTTCTCGCGCCGAGCTGTTAGAGATCGTTTGTAAGTCCTTTCCGCATACCGTGGCGGTGGCAGGTAGCCACGGAAAAACGACCTGTACTTCTATGTGTGCGCACGTGCTTAAAAGCGTTGGCGTACCGTTCACGGCGCATATCGGCGGTGAGGATTCCGCGTTTGGGAACTTCTATTCGACGGGTAGGGAATTTTTTGTGACGGAGGCTTGCGAGTATAAGAAAAACCTCTTAAAAATACAAGCAGAAGCGGCGGTGCTACTCAATATTGACCGCGATCATATGGAATGTTACGACGACGAAGAGGATCTTCTCGATTGTTTCCGTCGCTACGCGCTTGCCGCCAAAACGACTTTCGTTTGCGCCGACGACGAAAAATGCGCTAATCTTGGCGATTTTCCCACGTTCGGCTTGAAAAACACCCTTGCGGATTACCGCGCCACCGAGCTGCGCGCAGTCGGCGAGCGGTATTCGTTCACGGTAGAAGAATACGGCAAAGCGCTTTGCCGCGTACGGCTCAAAGCGATCGGTAAATGTAACGTGTATAACGCGCTTGCGGCGTTTGCGGTGATGCGTTCGTTCGGGTTCGACGAAAAGGAGATCAAACGGGGCGTGGAAACGTTCGAGGCGGTGAAACGCAGGTTTGAGAGGATAGGCGCTTATCACGGCGCGAGCTTTGTCTGCGACTACGCCCACCACCCGAAAGAGCTCGCCGCGACGATTGCAACGGCAAAGGGGATTTGTAAAGGGCGGTTGTTCGTGGTCTTTCAACCGCATACGTATTCACGGACGAAACTTTTGATGACGGAATTTGAAACGGTTCTGCGGAAAGTGGATAATTTGATGATCTATAAAACCTTTCCTGCGCGCGAAAAATTCGACGGGGAGGGGAGCGCGGAAACGCTTGCGGCAAGGATAGGAAACTGTCTGTATTCGGAGAGCGTGTACGTTCTTAAAACGTGGCTGAAAAAGACGGTGCGAGAGGGGGATATCGTGTTGTTTTTAGGCGCAGGGGATATCTATTACGCCGCGCAGTATTTAATAAAAGACTTGCAATAACTTAAAAAAAACGACGAAAGTTCGAGAAAATGAAAAAAACTCGTATTTTCGTCGATTTTTTTCGTTTGAAACTATTGATAAATGTAAAAAAAAATGGTATAATAAAAGAGTATAAACAGGAGGATGTTTCCTTGAAAAAACGAGAAGAAAAAACAAAAACGAAAGACGATAAAAAACAGTCCGAGCTCGTAACCAAAGAAAGCCTTTGCGCCGTATGCGCGCTGTTTTCGGTGTTTGCACTTTTGATATTATGCACGCGCTCGCTGATCTTCGGAGAGATCGGCACGACCGTTCACGCATTTTTAACAGGGCTTTTCGGGTATATGGCGTATCCCGTAACGCTCGGCACTTTCTATCTTTCCGTTACTGGTCTGATCGGCAAACGGTTTGTCAAAGACCGCAAAGCAGGGGCTTGTATCACCCTTACGGTGCTTTGCGCGGCGTTGATCGTACATACCGCCACCACGTATTCGTGGGGGTTGGAGGGGTATCTTGAAAAATGCTTTAACGCAGGTAAGGAATTTCCTGCCGCGACCGTTGCAGGTTGGACGGGCGCATTATTCGTATACGCCGTTTCGGCGGCTACGACGAAGGTGGGTACGATTATCGTATTTTCCGTGCTTACGTTGTTTTTCGGGTATTTGACTTTCCTTTCTTTCAAACGCTACGCCGCAACGGATACGACGGAAAATCGCGGCGCGCCTACGCGAGAGTCGCAATCGGAGCGCACACCCGTGCAGGCGGTGGAAATACCCCTTTCGCAAATGGCGCAACCCACGCAACCGCAAGTCGAGCGCGAAGCGGCGACGGCTTATTCGGGGGAGCGCACGTATGACAACGGTTTTTCCGTGCATACGCCGCAACGCCCTGCGTTCACTCTTTCGGACGAAACGTTACAAAAAGAAGAGAATAAACAAAGCCACGGCGCATTTTCCCCGTTCGGTACGGTGCAAGGTATGCGTCAGCC
>JAZNEZ010000036.1:0-3047 GCA_045588875.1 Candidatus Scatosoma sp.
AACGCGTCGAAACCCATTGGTTGGAACACCTCGTAACCCTGCATTTTCTTAAAACGGGCGTAGGTGTCGGTAGGGCCGTAGTTATACCAATGCCCCACGTGTAATTTTGCGCCCGAGGGATAGGAGAACATTTCCAAAACGTACAGCTTTTTATCCGCGTTCTTTTTGTTGAACACGTTGAGCTTCGTTTTCTCCCATTTTGCTTGCCATTTGCTTTCCACGGACTTCATATCCATCATAAAAAGACCTCCGAAATTTTACGTACGTAGTATATTATAGAACATTTTTTCCTACAAGTCAAGCAATTCTGCAAGGGCAAAGGCGTAGGATTTTCATAAAAGGGATAAATAATTTCTTTTTCGCGGCATACAATAATAGCGTGGAAGAAATAACGATAACGCAAAACGGCTTTGACGAGCGGTATACCTCTTACTTATACGGAAAGGTACGCGAACGCTTTTCCTTTTTACCGGCAGAGATCGATATGCAACGGGACGGGGAATTTACCGAAATAGCGGTGAAAACGGAACGGGCGTATTGTCCGTACGTGCGACGGTTTTTAGAGGAAAATGCGGCGGACGTGATTGCGGTGGGGTATAAGTACGCGTTTTTAGAAAAGCGGTTATGCTTGCCACTGTTGACGCAAAAGGAAAAAAGACTTTTACTCACCGCGCTCGTGGCGGCGGATTACAAGGAGGATAGATCGTACGTGGCGCGGCGGCTTTGTGGCTACGAGAACTATTCCCTCGACGGCGTGTTTCATTTTAGGTTACAGGACTTAAAAAGGCGTTGGGAGGGGGTTGCGGAATACGTGCCTACCGATATGGGCGCGTCGTCGCTAGACGGTTTTTTGGAATTTCTCACCGAGGACGGAGAAAATAAACTGTTCGTCAAGGACGGAAAGGTGTACGACGAGGAATACCGTCTACTTTCAAGGAGTGTGCTCACGGGCGAGGAAACGGTGATCGGGGAAATTCTGCTCGGCGGTGCGGGACGGGTGTACTGCTTTGGCGAGACGGATAAAGAAACGACCGCCTTTCTCAAAAAATATTACGGCAGTAAAGCAGTTTTTTGCTAAAAAAATTATTAAAAATATTCCTTAAAAACGGTTGACAAACGCGACGTAAAGAGGTAAAATAGAAACCGTAAAGACAAGTAACGTCGATTTGGTTTTCGCAGAGAGCTTGCCCTTGGCTGTGAGGCAGGTAAACGCAAACGGAGAGTGAAACCGCTTTACGCCGTTAAAAAACGAATACGAATAAAAGCGGTCTTGCATAGCAAGGCAATTAAGGTGGAACCGCGCGAAAGAAAATCGCGTCCTTAAACTCGAAAAGAGTTTAAGGCGTTTTATTTTATGAAAAACAATACCAAGGAGATATACATTATGAACGTAATTTTGAAAAGCGGAGATGCGATCGCGCTTGCGGATAACGCAACCGCAATGGGGGCGGCGCTTGCAATTTCCGAGGGCTTGGCGAGAAACGCCGTATGCGCAAAGGTCAACGGCGAGCTCGTCGATCTTTCACACGTACTTAAAGAGGGGGACGCGTTGGAGATTATCACCCTCAAAGACAAAGAGGGGTTAAACGTATACCGCCACACCTGCGCGCACGTGCTTGCACAGGCGCTCAAAACGGTGTACCCGACCTGTAAGCTTTCTATCGGTCCCGTGATCGACAACGGCTTTTATTACGACGTAGATTTCGTAACGCCGATCACGCAAGCCGACCTTGTGAAAGTGGAAAGCGAAATGCAGAAGATTATTAAAAGCAATCTGCCTATCGAGCGGTTTACCCTGCCGAGAAACGAGGCGATCGAACTGATGAAAGGGTATAAAGAGAATTATAAAGTGGAGCTGATCGAAGATCTGCCCGAGGGGGAAACGATTTCCTTTTATAAGCAGGGCAATTTCACCGATCTTTGTCGCGGACCGCATTTGCCCTCTACCGGCAAGATCAAGGCGTTCCGTTTGACGAGTATTGCAGGGGCGTACTGGCGCGGCGACGAGCATAATAAAATGCTTACGCGTATCTACGGCACGGCGTTTGCGAAAAAGGACGAAATGGAAGCGTACTTCACGATGCTTGAAGAGGCGAAAAAACGCGACCATACCAAGCTTGGCAAAGAACTGAAATTATTCGCGATTATGAACGAAGGAAAAGGACTTCCTTTCTTCCTGCCCAGCGGTATGGTTTTGAAAAACGCGCTCATTGACTACTGGCGTCAAATTCATACGCGCGAAGGGTACGTGGAAGTGCAAACGCCCATTATGCTCAATCGTACGCTTTGGGAAACGTCGGGACATTGGTTCCATTACCGTGATAATATGTACACGACGAAAGTGGACGACGAGGATTTCGCAATCAAGCCTATGAACTGCCCCGGCAGTATCTTGGTTTATAAGAACGAACCGCACAGCTATAAGGATTTGCCTATCCGCATGGGCGAGCTTGGTCTTGTACACCGTCACGAAAAATCCGGTCAGCTCCACGGTCTTTTCCGTGTGCGTTGCTTCACGCAGGATGATGCGCACATCTTTATGACTCGTGAACAAATCAAGGACGAAATCAAGGGCGTCGTTCGTTTGATTAACGAAGTATATACCTTGTTTGGGTTTAAGTATCACGTGGAACTTTCCACGCGCCCTGAAAACAGCATGGGCAGCGACGAGGATTGGAATACCGCAACCGACGCGCTTAGAAACGCTTTGGAAGATTTGGGACTTGATTACGTTATCAATGAGGGTGACGGCGCGTTCTACGGGCCGAAGATCGACTTCCACCTCGAAGACTCGATCGGCAGAACGTGGCAATGCGGTACCATTCAGCTCGACTTCCAGCTTCCTCAGCGTTTTGAAATGGAATACGTGGGCGAAGACGGCGCAAAGCACCGTCCTATTATGGTACACCGCGTAGCGTTTGGCTCAATCGAACGCTTCATCGGTATTCTTATCGAACATTTCGCAGGCAAATTCCCCGTATGGCTTTCGCCTAAGCAGGTAAAAATCCTGCCCATTACGGACAGACAGCTTGACTATGCAAACGGCT
>JAZNEZ010000037.1:0-2650 GCA_045588875.1 Candidatus Scatosoma sp.
GTACGGAAGTCATTCCAGGGTAATAAACGTTCACCATAAACCAAGCCAAATAATAAGCGTAGCCCCTGCCACAAGTAGCCTCTGCATAGTCCACAACTCCGCTTACTTTTTCGTATTTGGTAGCCATTACGGCAAATTGCGTTGAACAGGCAATCATAATGAATCCTGTGATCACCCACGCCAAAACGCCCATCAACATATTTCCGCCCGTAGCAACAAGAACGTTCTGCGCCTTAAAAAATAAGCCCGATCCGATAACCGTTCCCACTACCATACATACTGCCGTTGTTAAGCCGTATCTTCTGTCTAACTGTTTCATAATTATCTCTCCTTTATGGCTTAAAACAGTGTAAAGCCGTTTCGCACTTTTCATAAATACGAAATAGTAGATCAATTATAACAAATAATTAGACAGATTTCAAGTGTTTTTAATAAAGTTATGCACTTTTATAATAAAAAAGAAACACTTGAACTCCAAGTGTTTCTTTTTTGTATTGTTTTTTATTTTGCGTATTCTACGCCGCGGAATTCGCGGATAACGTTGACTTTGATCTGCCCAGGGTATTCGAGCTCCGTTTCGATCTTTTTCGCGATATCCTTGGCAAGGAACAGCGCCTGCGCGTCGTCTACCTGTTCGGGTTTTACGATTACGCGAACTTCTCTACCAGCCTGAATTGCGTAGCTCTTGTCCACGCCGCGGAAACTCGACGCGATCTCTTCCAGCTTTTCCAAACGTTTTACGTAGTTCGTACCCATCTCACGACGTGCCCCAGGACGTGCGCCCGAAATGGCGTCTGCCGCCTGAATGAGTACCGCCTCAATCGTTTTGGGCTCTACGTCGCCGTGGTGCGCCATAATCGCGTTCACGATATTTGCGTTCTCTTTATATTTCTTTGCAAGATCTGCACCGATTTGAATGTGCGTACCCTCTTGCTCCTGATCGACCGCTTTACCGATATCGTGCAACAAGCCTGCGCGTTTGGCAAAGTTTACGTCCAACCCAAGCTCTGCCGCCATTTGACCTGCCAACGTCGCCACTTCGATCGAGTGCTTATACACGTTTTGACCGTAGCTCGTTCTGAATTTCAAACGACCGATAAGCTTGATGAGTTCGGGGTGCAAGCCGAAAATGCCTGCCTCGAACACTGCCGCCTCGCCTGCCTCTTTGATCTGCAAATCCATTTCACGGGAAACCTTTTCCACCGTTTCTTCGATTCTGGCAGGATGGATACGTCCGTCGTTGATAAGCTTTTCAAGCGACAACCGCGCAATTTCGCGGCGTACGGGATCAAAGCCCGACAATATAACGACTTCGGGCGTATCGTCTACGATAAGTTCGATACCCGTCGAATTTTCAAGCGCACGGATATTTCTACCCTCACGCCCGATAATACGCGCTTTCATATCGTCGCTGGGCAGAGGTACGACGGAAACGGTGATTTCCGACGCTTGATCCGCCGCGCATTTTTGAATGGCAAGCGCGACGATCTTTTTCGCGTTCATATCCGCCTCTTCCTTGGCTTGCTGTTCCATATTACGAACTTGCAAAGCTACGTCGTGCCGCGCGCTATCGAGTATCTCTTCCGTGAGCAGGCGTTTTGCCTCGTCGCGCGTGAGTTGCGCTACCTTTTCAAGTTCTTGGATCATAAGCTCGTGTTGGGAGCTCAACTTGTCCTGCAAAGCGCGAACCTCTTCTTCCTGACGGAACAAATTCGCTTTTTGCTGTTCGATCAGCTCCGTCTTTTTATCGAGCGAGTCTTCTTTTTGCGTAAGGCGTTGCTCCATACGTTGGAGTTCCGCTTTCTTCTCTTTCGTTTCACGCTCGAATTCGTTTCTTAATTTTAAGTCCTGTTCCTTCGCTTCGAGAAGTGCCTCTTTTAAGGCTCTCTTGCTTTCTTCTTTTCCTTGTGCTCTGATGCGTTCCGCTTCCGCTTCCGCAGCCGCTTTGATCTCGCGCACTTGCTTTTCCGCTGAACCGACTTTCTTTTCGGCGCTTGCTTTATAAATAAACAAGAACGCAATTCCTCCCAAAAGCAACGCCGCTACGGGAAGAACGATACCAAGCCACAAGGGCATCGTGGCATTGAGAAACAGGACGCTCAAATTAACGTTGTACATTTTTTTGTGCCTCCTGTATTAAAATTAGAAATTGATAAAACCGATTATGCAAACGGGTATTGCCAAAACCCGACTTATAATTTTTTCTATCAATTACTATTTTACAATATATTTCACAAAATGTCAATTGTTTGACTTAAAATACTTTTCAATATCTGTAAATTATTTCATAAAAAAGCAAGGGGTTAATTTCCCCTTGCCTTATATTTTATTCTTCGTCCGTTTCCGCCGTCGGCTCTTCGTCCGTTTTACCCTTTGCCGCGTCGCGAATCTTTTGTTCAATCTCCGCGCGAATCTCGGGATTTTCCTTTAAGAAGAGGCGCATTTTCTCGCGACCTTGCGCCACCTTATTTCCGTTATAATTAAAGAACGAACCGCTCTTGCCGATAATATCGTACTGTACGCCCGTATCGATAATACAGCCCTCTTGCGAAATGCCTTCGCCGAATACGATATCGAACTCCGCCTGTCTGAACGGAGGCGCAAGCTTATTTTTCACCACTTTCGCTTTCGTTCTGTTCCCCATCGCGCC
>JAZNEZ010000038.1:0-2386 GCA_045588875.1 Candidatus Scatosoma sp.
TTGCCATAAAGCCGCTCAACATATTCAAGATCGCAACGATTAAGCCGATTAAGATCGTCATCACGACGATAGACTTACTCCCCGTGCCGAACCAAATAATGATCAGCGGTCCGAGTGCGATTTTCGGCAGGGCGTTGAGTACCACGAAGTAGGGCTCGGAAATACGCCTGAACGCCTCGCTCCACCAAAGCAACAAGGCTATGGAGTAGCCGAGCGCAACGGCGAGGAAAAAGCCTACGAGCGTTTCCCAAAGCGTCGTCCACACGTGGTAAAATAGCGAGCCGTTTTTATAAAGATCGGCGATAGTTGTGCATATGCGCGAGGGGGAACTCGTGATAAAGGGGTTCACCCACTCAAAGCGTGCGGCAAGCTCCCAAACGGTTAAAAGTAGGAATAAAACCGCAAAACGAGCCACGTTGATCCATACGCTTTTCCGCTTTACTCCTTTTAAGTAGAGCAAATGCTCGCTGGAATAATTCTTTTCGTTTTTCATACGTTCAATTCCCTCCAAAGTATTTCAAACCACGAGGAAAACGCTTTGTTTTCCCTGCGTTTCAACGGCTCGTTTTCGACAAACTCGATCACGTGGCTCGCCACCACCTTGGCAGGACGGCGGGAAAGCACGAAAATTTTATCCGCCACCGAGATTGCCTCGCTGATGTCGTGCGTGATGAGTAGCGCCGTTTTTTTCTCGCTGCGAATGATCTTGTAAACGTCGTCGCAGACGGATAAGCGCGTTTGATAATCGAGCGCCGAGAACGGCTCGTCGAGGAGCAACACGTCGGGATCGACGGCGAGCGTACGAATGAGCGCCGCGCGTTGCCGCATACCGCCCGAAAGGGAGGAGGGGTAATTTTTCAAAAACTGTTTCAAGCCGTATTTTTCAGCTAAGGCAAGGGCGCGTTCGCGACTTTCGGGCGTGTTTTTTCCTTTGATTTCAAGGGGCAGAAAAATATTCTTTTCAATCGTGCGCCAAGGAAAAAGTTCGTCCTTTTGCAGCATATACCCAAACGAACAACCGTCGCTTTTCACTTCGCCCTTGGTGGGGGTAAGTAAGCCTGCCGCCAAGGAAAGTAGGGTGGTTTTGCCACAGCCCGAAGGACCTATGATCGCTACGAATTCACCCTCTGTAACGGAAAAATTCATTTCCTCCACCGCCACGGTTTCGCCCTGCTTGCTGTGATAGTGCATCGAAACGTTGTCAAAGCGTAAAACTTCTTTCATTTGCGTGTTCCATCCAAAAGTATTTCTTTTATTTTACGGAACGTTTATTTGTATATTTCTCCGTAAACTTTTTGTGCGAACGAGTTATCGACCAAGTCGTTCATTTCCGCACGGCGCGAAAGCTCGCCCGCGTTTTCGATAATGTCCTGTAAACGGTTAAAGCTACTTTCCGTCATCGTCAGTTCAGTGCGCCAAGCGTCGATTGCCCGATACCGTTCCACCGATGCCGCAAGCGATTCCACGCTCGTACCGTCGAAATAGGAGGTAAGATAGGGCGCGACCGTTTCCGACGGCGTTTCGTTGACGTACTTCACCGCTTTGGTTACGGCGCGCAGGAATCCCTCGGCAACGTCCTCGTTCTTTTCTATCCACGAGTTTTTCGCGATAAAGCAGGTGTAGGGTACTTCGCCCCACGCCTCGCCCACGGACGCGACCACGTAGCCTTTGCCTGCCGCTTCGTATTCGTAGGCAGTGGGATCGAACATCGTGCAATAGTCCGCCGTACCCGCCTCGAACGCGCTCACCATAAGGTTGAACGCCACGTCGTAGTTCAAGGTTAAGTCGGTGCCGTCCTTTAAGCCGTGCTCGCCGAGAACGTATTCAAAGGTCATTGCAGGCACGCCGCCCTTTCTGCCGGCGAGGATTTCTTTGCCTTTGAGATCCTCCCACTTAAAGTTCGGCTCGGCTTTTCTCGAAACGAGGAAGGAGCCGTCGCGTTTGGTGAGCTGTCCGATAACGGTAGGCACGTCGGACGAACCGCCGATAAGTACGTATAACGCGGCCTCTGGACCGCAGAAACCGATATGGGAATCCCCCGAAAGTACGGCCGCCATAACGCTGTCCGCGCCACCGCCGTTGGTGAGTTCGATTTTGATTTTTTCATCTTCGAAATATCCGAGCGCCTCGGCGAGGTACATAGGCGCGTAGAACACCGAATGGGTAACCTCGTTGAGTTTAATCGTCGTAAAACCGTCGTCTTTATTGCACGCGGATAAGGGAAGAAGGGTAACGCAGGCGCTGAGCGCGCCACAGATAAGTTTCTTTACTTTTTGCATTTTCAGAGTCTCTCCGATAAAAAATTTTAGAATAATATATTATATGTGCGGTCATTTATAATTGACAATCGCAAAAGAAAGTACTATAATAAATAAACGGCACGTTA
>JAZNEZ010000039.1:0-2652 GCA_045588875.1 Candidatus Scatosoma sp.
TTGTGGAGCTGGCAAAGGTTGCAGACGCGGCCAGCAAGAAATATAATGTAGATATCATCTTCACCACCCCCATCGTAGAGCTTCGCAGAGTAAAGGAAGCCACCGAAAAGATCCACGTTTTTGCTCCTCACATGGACTCCTTGAAGCCCGGCAGAGGGCTTGCGGATATTTTGCCCGAATCGCTCGTGGCGGCAGGCGCGGACGGCGTAATGCTCAATCACGTAGAAAAGCCGATTTCTTTTGAAACGCTTGAAAAGACGATCGAAAGGGCGAACGAAGTAGGTTTAACGACGATCGTTTGCGCCGATTCCTTGGCAGAGGCGAGCAAGATCGCCACGCTCAATCCCGATATTATCGTGGCAGAGCCCTCCGAACTTATTGGTACGGGCGTGAGCGTAGGCAAGGAATACGTTGAGGCGGCAACCAAGTCAGTTAAAGACGTAAACCCCGAAATTCTCGTGTTGACCGCAGCAGGGATCGCGGGCGGCGAGGACGTTTATAACACGATTATCGCAGGTGCGGACGCAACGGGCTCGTCCTCGGGCGTGGCGAAGGCGAAAGACAGAGCCGCTATGGTAGACGAAATGATCGCCGCAGTGCGTAAGGCTTGGGACGAAAGACACGCAAAATAATAAAAAACAATTATTAAAGGAGAAATATATTATGGAATTTAAGGTTTATCAAAAAGAGTTAGAATTGCAGTCGAGAGGTTGGATTCCCACCTTTCACGACGTATCCAAAGAGATTATGGAAATCGTAAAAGCTTCGGGCGTTAAGAACGGTACGGTTTGTATCGCGTCCCACCACACGACCTGTTCGGTTATGATTCAAGAATGTTCGCACGACGTTGACACGTTCGACCTTGAATACTTACAGCACGATCTGCTCGATATTATGCGTAAGTTGATCCCCGACTACACGAACGAGGGCGATTACCGTCACCCTGGGCCCATTCACGCGCAGTTCGGTCGCTACGTGAAAGAACCTGGGAACTATACCTCTATGAACACGGACGGACATCTTCGTTCGGTATTCTTCGGTCGTAGCGAAACGATGACGATCAAAGACGGCGTTTTAGACGGTGGTGAGTTTGCGCATATCTATTTTATCGACTGGGATCACGTGCGCGCGCGTCGTCGTCAGCTCAACGTAACGGTAATGGGTACGACGGAGAACGTAGAGGATCGTAAATTTAATAACGGCGAAGTGATCAACACTCTCCGTAAGTTCACGGAAGAGGAAACGGCGTACGATCCCCGTTTCGATTTGCAACAGAAACGTTAAGTATGCATATTTTAGGTATAGATATCGGTACGACCTCGCTGAAAGGCTGTGTGTTTGACGAAAAAGGGAACGAACTTGCGTCCGCGACCAAGGCGTATACCTTGCTGACCGAGGGAGAACGGGTAGAGTTTCCTGCGGAAAAATATTTCGAGCTTTTCAAAGAGGCGTACGACGAGCTGAACGATAAAGTAGGCATAGACGCTTTTGCAATCGATACGCAGGGCGAAACGATGATTTTTCTCGATAAAGCGGGCAAGCCTTTAATGAACGCGATCGTTTGGTTGGATAACCGCGCGGACAAAGAGGCGAAAGCGATCGAGAAAAAATTCGGTTTGAAAACCGTCTACGAAATCACAGGCCAAACGGAAGTACCGGCAGGATATCCTGCGGCGAAAGTGCTTTGGCTGAAAAATAACGCGCCCGAAATATTCGAAAAACTCGATAAGATCGTGCTTTTGGAGGATTATCTTCTTTATCGACTCACGGGCAAGTTCGTCTGTGAACGCTCGCTGTATTCGTCCACGCTGTATTTGGATATCCGCACGGGCGAGTACTGGAAAGATATGCTCGATTTTATCGGTATCGACGAAAGCTATCTGCCAACGCTGCACGAAAGTGGCGAAAAGGTAGGGGAATATAACGGCGCAACCGTTTGCACGGGTGCGCTTGACCAGATTTCCGGCTTTATCGGTTCGGGCATTATCCGCGAGGGCGTTGTCAGTGAAATGACGGGCACGGCGCTTGCGGTGTGTGCGCTTTCGAGGGTGATTCCACCCTATTTCGAGGGGATAAAAGTGCCAGCCTATTACGTGGCAAAGGATAAATACTGCCTTTTGATGTGGGCGCCGACCGCAGGAATGGTAATGGAATGGTTCAGAAAAAATTTCTATGCAAACACGGACTATAAAATTATCGACGAGGACGCGGCGCAGGTAGCGTTCGGCGCGGAGGGCTTGACGATTTCCCCAAATATGCGCGGTAGCGTGATGCCCGAAAACGATTCCGAGCTCAAAGGCGGCGTTTACGGCATCGACTTAAAGCATACGCGCGGACATTTTGCACGCGCGATTATGGAATCGATTGCTTGTTTGTTAAGACAGTATTTGGAATATCTGAAACTTCCCGTAGACGAGGTCATTTCCATCGGCGGCGGCTCGAAAAGTGCGTTATGGCGACAGATTAAAGCGGATATCACGGGGAAAGACGTGGTTACGTTGAAGAATAAAGAAACGGGCTGTTTGGGTACGGCGATCTACGCCGGTTACGGCTGCGGACTGTATCAAAACGTCGATAGCGCGGTCAAAGGCTTGGTGGAAGTGAAAGACGTTACGAAACCCGTGGCAGAGAAAGCGCTTGCCGACGAGGTAT
>JAZNEZ010000040.1:0-3753 GCA_045588875.1 Candidatus Scatosoma sp.
ATGGGTTGGATGAACGACGTTTTATCCTACGTTTCCACAAATCCCGTATTCCGTCAGCATAAACACAACAAACTGACTTTCTCGATGATGTACGCGTTTTCCGAAAACTATATTTTGCCGATTTCTCACGACGAGGTCGTGCACGGCAAAGCCTCGCTAATCGGAAAAATGCAGGGGGATTACTACGAACAATTTGCAGGCGTACGCGCCTTTTGGGGATATATGATGTCGCACCCTGGGAAAAAGTTGCATTTTATGGGCTCGGAGTTCGGACAGTTCAAAGAATGGAATTATAAAGAGGGCGTGGAATTTTTCTTGAAAAAATATCCGATGCATCAAAAGCTTTCGATTGCGGCAAAGGAGCTTAACGAACTTTATAAAAACACGCCTGCGTTCTACGAAATAGAAGATTCTTGGGACGGTTTTGAATGGCTTGCCGCCGACGATAACGACCGTAATTTTATTGCGTATCAGCGCAAGGATAGGGCAGGGGAAACGATCGTGGTTATGATCAATTTCTCGGGCGAGGATTATATAGGTTATCGCCTCGGCTTACCGAAAGGCAAATATAAACGTATTTTCAATTCCGACGCCATTCGCTACGGCGGCAGCGGAAAGATAAAAAAATATATATTCAACACGGAAAAAGCGTTCAGTCACGGAAAGGAAAATTCGATATCTTTCGATTTACCCAAACTGACTTGCGTTTATTTGAAAAAAATCAATTAAGGGGTGTTTTATGCAAAGAAAAAAAGAATGCGTTGCAATGCTTTTGGCAGGCGGACAAGGTAGTCGTCTTTACGCTTTGACCACCAACATCGCAAAACCCGCGGTTGCGTTTGGCGCAAAATACCGCATTATCGATTTCCCGCTTTCGAACTGTATCAATTCGGGTATCGACACGGTCGGCGTACTCACGCAGTATCAGCCGCTCGTTCTCAACGAGTATATCGGTAACGGTCAGCCGTGGGATTTGGACAGAACGTATGGGGGCGTACATATCCTGTCGCCTTATCAAGCAAAGACGAACTCGTCTTGGTACGAGGGTACGGCAAACGCGATCTATCAAAATCTCCATTTTATGAAAATGTACAACCCCGAATACGTACTCGTGCTTTCGGGCGATCACATTTATAAAATGGACTACGCGGCAATGCTCAAAGCGCATAAAGACACGGGCGCGGATTGCACGATCGCCGCGATCAACGTGCCCCTTTCCGAGGCGTCCAGATTCGGTATTCTCAACACGAATCCCGACGGCTCAATCTATCAATTCGAAGAAAAGCCGAAAATGCCAAAGAGTACGCTCGCGTCAATGGGTATTTACATTTTCAGCGCGAAAAAGCTTTCCAAATACCTCGAAGAGCACGACGCCAACCCCAACTCTTCCAAGGACTTCGGAAAGGACGTTTTGCCGGCAATGTTGAACGCAGGCGAAAAGATGTATTCGTATTTATTCGACGGTTATTGGAAGGACGTGGGAACGATCGCGTCGCTGTGGGAGGCGAATATGGATCTACTCGGCGAAAATCCCGAATTTGACGTGGGGGATAAGTCGTGGAAGATTCATTCGAGAAATCCGCTTGCGCCCCCCGAACATATCGGCGAAAGCGGCGTTGTGAAAAACGCAATGGTCGCACTCGGTTGCGAAATCGACGGTGTGGTGGAAAATTCCATTCTCGGCAGTAACGTGATCGTGGAAAAGGGCGCAACCGTTAAAGACGCCGTTGTGTTGGCGAACAGCGTTATCAAAGCCAACGCATACGTTTCCTATTCGATTATCGACGAAAACGTAACGGTAGGCAAGGGCGCAAGGATCGGCGTTGAAAAAGATTCGAGCACGGAAATCGTA
This sequence comes from Candidatus Scatosoma sp., assembly GCA_045588875.1. Lineage (GTDB taxonomy): Bacteria > Bacillota > Clostridia > Christensenellales > Borkfalkiaceae > Scatosoma. Next base: position 1,853 of record JAZNEZ010000040.1, read on the forward strand.
GTACTCGGCAGAGGGCTGACCGTCGCGGACGGCGTTACCGTTGCCGAAGGACAAAAACACGAAAACGACATTACGGCGTAAGGAGGGAAACGAATATGGCAACATCAGCAATCGGCGTTATTTTTTCTAACCTGCACGAAGAGAACGTGCCCGAGCTCGTTCGCAGAAGAACGATGGCATCTATTCCGTTCGGCGGAAGATACCGTATTATCGATTTTGCGCTTTCGAATATGGTAAACTCGGGTATTACGACGGTAGGGCTTATGACGAGCAACAACTATCGCTCCCTGATCGATCACCTCGGTAGCGGTAAGGACTGGGATCTTGCCCGTAAAGACGGCGGTATTATTCTGTTACCGCCTTTCTCCGAACGGCACGATAAATTATACACCAACCGCTTGGAGGCTTTGAACAGTCTGCGCGGATTTTTGAACCGTCGCACGGAAAAATACGTGGTGTTGATGGACTGCGACGGTATCGCAAGACTGGATATTTCCGAAATTATCCGCTATCACGAAAAGAAGAACGCGGACGTAACCCTCGTTACGCATATGCGTGAAATGGAACGCAGCTCCGACTTTATGCTCGTTGAAACGAACGAAAACGGACGCGTAAAAGAAATCAAGCTTGCACCGCTCGTCAAAGCAGGGGAGAAAGTGAACGCGTTTATCAACGTGATGATCTTCAACCGTCAGTTCTTATTAAATCTCGTGGAAGATTCCGTAACGCACGGTTTCACGAGCTTTGAAAGCGATATACTTATCAAGCAGCTCGACAGCTTGAAAATTTACGCGTACGAATTCAAACGTTACTACGCAGGCATTGATTCCATGACGTCCTATTATAAGCACAATATGGAATGGCTGAAAAAGGAAGTCCGCGACGAGCTCTTCGGCGAACGCGATATCTACACGAAAGTCCGCGACAGCGCGCCCTCTAAGTACGGCGAAAACGCCGTGGTTAAAAATTCGTTGATTTCCGACGGTTGTGAGATCGAGGGCGTCGTGGAGAATTGTATTTTATTCCGCGGTGTCAAGGTTGCCAAAGGCGCGGTAGTGCGTAACTCGATTATTATGCAAGACAATATAATCGGACAAAACACTACGCTCGATTGCGTGATTACCGATAAAAACGTTGTTATCAGCGATCGGAAAACGCTCGGTGGTTGTCCCACGCTCCCGTATTATATACCCAAAGGCACAAGACTTTAACGTTATTAAGGAGTGATTGATATGACAGAATCCAAAAAGAAAAAGCCTCTTGCCCGTATCAAGCAAACGGAAACGATTGCTTTTCCCAAAAAAAGCTTATCCGACGATCCGATCGTCGCGCCTAAGCGCAAAATACTTTTCGTTGCCTCCGAGGCTCGTCCGTTTATCGCAACGGGGGGCTTGGCGGACGTAATCGGCTCTTTGCCGTTCGAGCTTGCAAAAGATCCGAATTACGATATTCGCGTGGTTTTGCCGTTATATTCGGATATCAAGCAGGAATTACGCAGAAAAATGACCTTTCACGGGAATATCTACGTGCAGCTTGCTTGGAGAAATCAATATTGCGGCGTTTTTAGCTGTATTTTGAACGGTGTAACCTTTTATTTTATCGATAACGAGTATTATTTCAAACGGCTGGGTTGCTACGGATATTACGACGATGGCGAACGCTTTGCGTTCTTTTCCAAGAGCGTAATGGAAATTTTACCGTTTATCGGATTTTATCCCGATATCCTGCATTGCCACGATTGGCAGGCGGCTTTGGCGGCGATTTATCTTAAAACGTCCTATTGTCAACGCCCCGAATATCAGTGTATCCGCGCGTTGTTTACCATTCACAATATCGAATATCAAGGTAAGTATTCGTTGGATATTTTGGGAGATCTTTTCGGTATTCCCGAAGAATACCGT
>JAZNEZ010000041.1:0-2819 GCA_045588875.1 Candidatus Scatosoma sp.
AGTTATGGAGTAAAAATGAAAATTAAAACCATCGAAGAAATTCAAAGCGTTTTACAACCCATCGCTGATGAAATGAATATCGAAATCGTCGAGGTGGAGTTTAAACAAGGCAAAGAACCTGCGCTCACCGTCTATATCGATACGGAAACGGGCGTTGACCTTAATACCTGCGAAAAGTTTCACCGCGCGATCGATCCCGTTTTAGACGAGCTTGATCCTACGTTCGGGCAGGCGTACACGCTCAACGTATCCAGCCCTGGGCTTGATCGTCCGCTCAAAACACAGCGGGACTTTGAAAAGTGCAAAGGGGAAAAGGTTGAAGTGAAGTTATACGCACCCTTAAAGGGTAAAAAGTTTTTTGAGGGCGTACTCATTGGCTACGACGAAAATTGCGTGGAAATACAGGACGGAAAAGAAACGTTGAAGCTCGAAAAGGCGAAGATTGCAAAGATCTGCCGTGCGATCGATTTCAGCGGTTTAGAATAAAGTGAAGAAAAAACAAACAGGAGATTATAACAATGGAAAACAAGGAGTTTTTTGCGGCGCTTACCGATTTGGTAAGAGAAAAGGGGATCAGCGAAGAGGCGTTTATCGAAACGCTCGCAAACGCGCTTGCGTCGGCTTATAAAAAGCAGTACGACGGCGGTGCGGAAATTTCCGTTTCCCTTGACGCGGAAAGAGGTACGATTGATTTCAAGGCGGCTCGCTACGTGGTGGAAGAGGTCTTTGACAAGGACAAGGAAATTTCTTTGGAGGACGCACAGGAGCTCAACCCCGATTTGCAGGTGGGCGACGTGATCGAAAGAACGTTTATCCCCAAGGATTTCGGACGTATTGCGGCGCAAACCGCAAAGCAGGTTATCCTGCAAAAACTGCACGAAACCGAACGCGACAACACCTTCTCCGCGTTCTCGGATAAAGAGGGAGAGCTTATGGAAGGCGTGATCCGTAAGATCGACGAGCGCAACGTGTACGTAGAGCTTGGAGATAAGAAAACGGAGGGCGTTATGCCTCCCCAAGATCGCGTTGCAGGCGAAAAGTACGCGGTGGGCGATCGTATCAAAGTGTTCGTAAAGCGCGTGAAAAACAGCGGTAGAAATTCGCAGATCTTGGTATCGCGGTCGGCGGCAGGGCTCGTGAAAAAGCTGTTTGAAGAACAAGTGCCCGAGATCGCGCAGGGGATCGTAGAGATCAAAGAGATCGCGCGTGAGGCAGGACACCGCACGAAAATGGCGATCGTATCCAACGACGCGCGCGTGGACGCGGTGGGCGCTTGCGTGGGTAACCGCGGCGCGAGAGTGAACGCCGTGGTGGAAGAGCTCGGCGGTGAAAAGATCGATATTATCCTTTGGAACGAAGATCCGCTCGCGTTCATTTACAAGGCGTTGTCCCCTGCGGTCGTGCTTTCGGTAACGGCGAAAGGGGAAAAGAGCGCAATGGCGATCGTACCCGACGAAAAGCTTTCGCTTGCGATCGGCAGGGACGGTCAGAACGCGCGTTTGGCGGCAAGGCTTACGGGCTGGAAGATCGACGTGAAGAGCGCGTCCTCGCCCGAGGCGGCGGAAATACTCGCGGAAATGGAACGCGAGGAGGCAGAGGCGGCGAAAACGGACCTTGACGTCGCGCAAGAAGTCGTGGAGACGGAATAATGACACAAAAACGCGTGCCGATGAGAACGTGCATAGCCTGCCGTGAAATGAAACCGAAAAAAGAAATGCTCCGCGTGGTGAAAAACGCGGACGGAGAGATATTCGCCGATCCCACGGGCAAAGCCGCAGGGAGAGGGGCGTATATCTGTTCGGCGGAGGCGTGCTTGAAAAAGCTCGGCGATAAAAAACTTCTGCACAAGGCTTTCTCGACGGAAGTTCCCGAAAACGTATATCGGGGTGTGGAGGAGGAAACGCTTGGAAAAAAGTAAGATAGAAACGTATTTGGGCTTTTGTATCCGCGCGCGGAAAATCGCATTTGGCGCGGATGAAATAGAAAAGCAGAAAAAGGGCGTATTTCTGATCGTATGCGATAGCGCAATCAGTGAAAATACGCTGAAAACCATTCATAAGGCGCAGGAAAAATTAGCCTGTCCGTTGTTGACGACGGAAGAGGGCGCGCTCGGTGCGCTTTTACACAGACCTGCCGTGAAAGCGGTGGCGATTAAAGATAAAAACCTTGCCTCGGCGATCGTATCCGCCGCCGCAGGCGAGCCGCAATTCAAATTATATTCGGGAGGAACGAATTGAACCTATGGCAAAATACGAAAACGTGGAGAAAATTTTAGAGGTCTTGGAGGACGATAGACTCGGTGGCGTGCAAAAGCGTCTTTCCTCCACGGAAAAAACTCTTTCGGAGATCATTAAAAATCTGACTGCTTTGGAAACGGAAAAAGCGGAGCGTGAGGCAGCCGAAGCCGCCGCGAGAGCGGAAGAGGCGGCGCGTCTTGCCGAAGAGGCTGCAAAGGCGGCTGCTTTGGAGGCAGAGAAAGCCGCGGAGGCAGAAAAGAAAAAGGCGAGAAAGAAAGCTACTGTCGCTCCCGAAACGGAAGAAACGCCCGTAGTGGCGGAAGAACCGCAAGCGGAGGAAAAACCCAAAAAGCGGACCACGAAGAAAAAAGCGGAAACGGAAGAATTGCCCGTAGTGGCGGAAGAGGCGAAAACGGAAGAGAAAGAAAAAGAAACGGCAAAACCTGCCACACCCAAAACGTTCGTGCCCAAGGCAGATCCCAGCGCACCGCGTGCGCCGCGGTATTTCCGCAACGGACAGGAACAGGGCGTGTACGTGGCGAAAGCAGGCGTAGATACCTCCTCGTCCTCTTACGGCTCGAC
>JAZNEZ010000042.1:0-3935 GCA_045588875.1 Candidatus Scatosoma sp.
TCCTCTTCGCCGTTATAGGGGTTGGAGTCGGAAATCACCAAACCGTCCTGCAAGCGCACGATACGCGAGGAATATTGCTCCGCAAGCTCGGGGTTATGCGTAACCATAATCACGAGGCGTTCACCTGCAATTTCGCGAATGAGTTGCATAATCTGTATGCTCGTAACGGTATCGAGCGCGCCCGTAGGCTCGTCGGCAAGGAGTATTTCGGGGTTATTGACGAGCGCACGCGCAATCGCCACACGCTGCATCTGACCGCCCGAAAGCTGGTTGGGGCGTTTATGCAATTCGTTCTTCAAACCCACCTTGACAAGCGCCTCTTTGGCTCTGCGACGGCGTTCGGATTTGGAAACGCCCGCGATCGTCAACGCAAGCTCGACGTTCCCGAGCACCGTTTGATGGGGTATGAGGTTATACGACTGGAATACGAACCCGATACGGTGATTCCTGTAAACGTCCCAATCGTGGTCCTTATAATTTTTCGTGGAAACGCCGCAAATGACGAGATCGCCCGAGGTATAGTGATCCAAACCGCCGATAATGTTGAGGAGGGTGGTTTTACCGCACCCCGACGCGCCGAGCACGGAAACGAACTCGTTCTTTCTAAAACGCAGGGATACGCCGCGAAGTGCGTGCACCTTATTCCCTGCCGTTTCATAAACCTTTTTAACGTTTTTAAGCTGTAACATATTTTACCTTACTCCAACTGTCTATATATTTATTATTTGCTCTTTTTGCGTTCTTCTTTCATACGCGTTTTTGCAAGCTCGATAAACGAAACGAACAGCTCGTACAGCTGATTGAATTTATCCTCGCCAAATTCCGTTACGACCTTGCCGATAAATTGCAAGCTGCAAGAAATGTCCTCGCCGTATTTTTCCGCGATAGAATCGGAAAGCTCGATATACGCAATCTTTTTATCCTTTTCGTCCGCAACGCGGATAACGACGCCACGCGCCTCTAAACGGTTGACGATTTGAGAAATTGCCGACCGCGTTACGCCTAACCTTTTGGCAAGCTGGGTGGAAATCAAGCGTTCCCCCTCCGTTTGCGCGCTTACGATCTCCCCGATCAAACGCAGCTCCGTTTTATTAAAAAACGTCTTTTGATCTACGATCACGATCTCGTCGCGTTTTCTTAAAATCGAAAAGATCTTCGCAAGATATTCTTCATTCTTTCCGCCCTGTAAAAGTTCGGTTTTTTCTTTCGTCATTGCCTTGTTTCTCCTCACGTAACTTTTTTCTATATATTACACCTTGTTTTGTGCTTTTGTCAAGTAGATAACAATGCAAAACCTGTGTTTTCACGATTTTTTCATTTTATTCACCGCTTACCCTTTTATTCGACTTTTTTCGCCTGTGTTTGTAATTTTCCCCGTAAAAAGACTTGTCAAGCGCGCGGAAAAATGTTACAATAAATACGATAAAAGAAAAGGGTGGTTTATTATGGAAAAGACGAAAGCTTTGGCGGAATTTTTGAAGGATTCTTTAACGGCGTATCACGCGAAAGAAAATTTGCGCGAGATACTTACGAAAAACGGATTTTCACGGCTTTCGGAAACGGAAGATTTCGAACTTTTAGAGGGGGGTAAATATTTCTTGGAACGGGGCGCGAGCGTGATCGCGTTCACCGTGGGGGGCTTGGACAGATTTTCTTATAAAATCGTCGCCTCGCACGTGGACTCCCCTGCCCTCAAACTCAAAGAAAACCCCGTGAAAAAGGTGGAAAACTGCACTATGCTCAACGTGGAAACGTACGGTGGCGGTATCTGGTATTCCTTTTTCGACCGTCCCTTGAAAATCGCAGGGCGCGTGGTGAAAAGCGAAAACGCGCGGATATACGCCGAAACGGTGGAATCCCCTTTCTTCGTCAGCATTCCCTCCGTTGCCGTGCACCAAAACCGCGGCGTAAACGAGGGCTTTGCGATCAACGCGCAGGTCGATTTATTGCCTCTTTTGTCCTTTGCAGGTCAGGAAAGCGAATGGCTGATAAAAACCGCAGGCGACGAGCGCGTGCTCTCGCACGATCTGTATTTAGTGCCTGCGAGCGAGCCTTATTTCTTCGGCGTGAACGACGAATTTCTCGCCGCGCCGCGTGTGGATAATTTAACGAGCGTATACGGCTCTTTACAGGCGCTTTTGAATAAGGCGGACAGCCAAGGCGTATGCGTGGCGGCGTTTTTACACCACGAAGAGATAGGCAGTCATTCCACGCAGGGTGCAGGCGGCGATTTTCTCGAAAACGTATTGCGGCGTATTGCGTACGCGCTCCGTTTCGACGATAACGAGTTTTACAAGGCGCTCGCCTCCTCGTTCTTTCTTTCGGCGGACAACGCGCACGCGTTGCACCCCAACCACCCCGAAAAGAGCGATCCCACCAACAAAACCCTGCTTGGCGGCGGCGTGGTGATCAAAGCGCACGCAGGCGGTGCGTATATCACCGACGCGGTATCCTCCGCCGTGGTGAAAACGGTATTTGAAAAGGCAGGCGTAACCTATCAAAGCTTTTTCAACCGCTCGGACGTGCGCAGTGGCTCGACGCTCGGCGTTTCCGCGCTCACGCGTTTGGGTATGGCAGGCGCAGATATCGGCATAGCACAGCTTGCAATGCACTCCGCTTGCGAATGTTTCGCCGCGTCCGATTTCGACGAGCTTATCAACGGCTTGACGGCGTTCTATTCTTCGGATATCTTCGTGGAAAACGACGGCTTTACCGTGCAGTAAGCGTTATAAAAATTTTACGGCTTATCCCGTGCTTGGGATAAGCCGTTTTTCGTTTTATTTAATGAACGCTCTAAAAGCCAAATACACTTCGTACAAGTCCGCTTTGGAAATGACCTCGAAAGGCGAGTGCATAGAAATGACGGGTACGCCGATATCGATCGTGTCGATATTCGCTTTCGCCACGTATTTGGCGACCGTGCCACCGCCACCGACGTCCACTTTACCCATTTCACCCGTTTGCCAAATCACGTTATTCTCCGCAAACGCTTTGCGTAAAAAGCTCATAAACTCCGCGTCTGCGTCGTTCGAACCGCTCTTACCGCGCGCGCCCGTGAATTTCGTAATCCCTGCGCCACAGGAAAGGTACGCCGAGTTCAAGGGCTCGGAAACTTCCTTGAAGTTGGGATCATACCCTGCGTTTACGTCCGCAGACAGGCACTTGGAATTTGCACGCACCGCCGCCGACGTTACGCCAAACGAGCTTGCGATCGCGTCGATCAAATCGGTGAACAACGCGCATTGCATACCCGTCGTACCCTCGCTGCCGATTTCTTCTTTATCCGCGAGCACCACCATCACGGTATGCTTGCTCTGTTCTTCCTCAAAGAGTGCGGTGAACGCAGGATACGAGCAAACGCGATCGTCGTGCCCGTAAGCGCCGATCAGCGCGCGATCGAAACCGATATCCTTTGCTCTATACGCCGGTACGACGCAAAGCTCCGCGCTTAAAAAGTCCTCTTCCGTAATACCGTATTTCTCGTTGAGAATTTTCAAAAGATTTTCCTTAACCGTCTTGTCCTTATCGTCGGACGCCGCCGTGTAGGGAATATTGCCGAGCCAAATATTGAGATCCTCGCCGCCGAGCCCCTCGCCGAGCGGTTTCGCGTTCTGTTTCGCCGCCAAGTGGGGCAACAGATCGCTGATATAGAACACGGGATCGCTTTCGTCCTCGCCGATCTTCACGTTAACGACCTCGCCGCTTGCAAGCGCCACCGCGCCGTGCAACGCAAGAGGGATCGCCGCCCATTGATATTTACGAATACCGCCGTAGTAATGGGTTTTTGCAAACGCCACGCCGTTGTCCTCGTATAAGGGCACTTGTTTAAGATCGATTCTCGGGCTGTCGATATGCGACGCGATTATACGAATCCCGTCCTCGCCAACGTCCTCACTGCCCACCTTGATTAAGTACAGATTTTTACCGCGGTTATC
>JAZNEZ010000043.1:0-2399 GCA_045588875.1 Candidatus Scatosoma sp.
AGAATCCAATAGAAAAGCTGCATTAAGGGATAGAAAAAGAAACAGAATTTTTCGGGATACACGCTCGCCAAATATTTGGGGGTGATCTCACCGAATAAAAGCACTACCACGGTCAACACCGCCGTGGAAACCGTCGTCGCGATATTTGCGTCTGCAATCAGCTTGCCGAACAGGATCGTTGCGAGCGCCGACGCCGTGATATTTACGATATTGTTACCGACGAGAATCGCCGTAACGAGCTTATCGTATTTATCGTCGGCAAACGCGAGTACCTTTTTCGCGTTCTTTTTGCCAAGCGCCACCATACTTTTGATTTTGATCTTATTCGCACAAGAATACGCCGTTTCCGTTCCTGAAAAGAAAGCGGAAAGAATTACGAGTATCGCAATCGCGATAGATAGGGGTAGGGGTTCCATAAGATATTATTGAATATCCTCCTGATAAAAAAAGTATTCAAGGGCGTTTTACCCTTGTATACACTATTATAATACATTTTTTCAGTATTTGTCAACACGAAAGAAAAGCTATTTATACTTTTTTATAAAAACTTTTTCGTTTGCCTTTCGTTGCTTTCCGCTATCCTACGCTTTTCCTCCGTCCGTTTGTCCGCGAAATGGCAGGAGGCAAAATGCCCCTCCTCCACCGTGGCAAAGGGTGGAATTTCTCGTTTACACTTCTCGCAAGCCATAAAACAACGGGTGTGGAATTTACAGCCCTCGGGCGGTGAAACGGGGCTGGGCATATTCCCACCAAGCACGATCTTTTTCTCGCCGCCCGATTTCATAGAAGGCACTGCGCTCATCAGCGCGATCGTGTAGGGGTGGCGCGGATTTTCAAACACCTGCTTTGCCGTACCCATTTCCACGATATTTCCCAAATACATCACCGCGATACGGTCGGAAATATGCCTTACCACCGATAGATCGTGGGAAATGAACAGATAGGTGAGCTTTTCCCTTTCTTTCAGCTCGGCAAGCAGGTTGAGTATTTGCGATTGAATGGACGCGTCGAGCGCGGAAACGCACTCGTCACAAACGATAAATTTCGGTTTTACCGCCAACGCGCGCGCAATCGACACGCGCTGACGCTGTCCGCCTGAAAATTGATGAGGATAACGGTGTAACGCCTCCGCCTGCAAGCCGCAATCCGCCATTATTTTGAGGACGTATTCGCGCATTTGCGGCGTACCGCGCTTATAATATTTATGCGTCGCCACCCCCTCTTCTATGATCTGCCCCACCGTCATACGCGGATTGAGCGACGAATAGGGGTCTTGGAAGATCATTTGCAGATCGCTCCGCAATTTGCGCATTTCCTCCCCTTTTAAGGTGGTAAGATCGATTTCTTTGCCGTTATCGCCCCGATAAAGTATTTTTCCCGAAGTGGGCTCGTATAAACGCAAAATCGTTCTGCCGAGCGTGGATTTTCCCGAACCGCTCTCCCCCACGAGCCCGAACGTTTCCCCCTCGTGAATATCGAAAGAAATATCGTCGTTGGCGCGAAGATAACGGCGCGCCTTAAAAAGCGAACCGCCGACGGGGAAATATTTTTTAAGATGGAAGACGGACAACAAGCTTGGCGTGCGCATCACTTCTTCTCTCCTCCTTTTTGGGATAAAAACACCTGATTTTCTGACCGCTTTTCGTCGTGAACAGCGGCGGTTCTTCCGCAATACATTTTTCCGTGCAATATCTGCACCGTGGCGCGAATTTACAGCCCTTGGGCAGATTAAAAAGGGAGGGCACGTTGCCTGCGATCGATTCCAAACGCTTGCCCGCGGTCTTTTGCGAGGGCGCGGAACGGAGTAAACCCTCCGTGTACGGGTGGGAATACCTACTATTGCCGAACACCGCGCTCTTTTTCGCAAGCTCCACCACCCGTCCGCAATACATCACCGCCACCTCGTCCGCCATTTCGTTGACTACCCCTAAATCGTGCGTAATAAATAAAATCGCCGTGCCGTTCTCCTCTTGCAAACCTTTCATCAGCGAAAGTATTTGCGCTTGAATGGTAACGTCGAGCGCGGTGGTCGGCTCGTCGGCGATCAAAAGCTTGGGCGCGCAGGCGAGCGCCATAGCGATCATCACCCGTTGTCGCATACCCCCCGATAAGCGGTGGACGTAGTCTTTCATCACCCGTTCGGGACCCGGAATACGCACCGCTTCGAGCATTTTTATCCCCTCTATTCTCGCTTGTTTTTTGTTTAAGCCGCGGTGAATGATAAACGGCTCGGACAGTTGTCTGCCAATCGACAGCACAGGATTGAGCGCGGTCATCGGTTCTTGGAATACCACGGAAATGCGGTTGCCGCGTATTTGACGCATTTTATCGATCGGGAGCTTGACGAGATCGATAACCTCGTCCCTGCCCTGTTCGTCGAATAAAATTTCGCCACCCTC
>JAZNEZ010000044.1:0-1647 GCA_045588875.1 Candidatus Scatosoma sp.
AGCGAGTACACGACTGCGCCCCAGCCCTCCGCCGATGCCGACATCCAGTTCGTCCACCATTTCGCAAAACCCGAATCGGGCCAGAACATACTTGCAAGCATTTGAGGGAAACTCAAAATCGAGAAGGAGAAGATGAGTGGCATTACGCCGCCGCCGCTGATTCGAATAGGAATCGCCGACGACTGACCGCCGTACATCTTTCTGCCTTTGATCTGCTTTGCGTATTGTACGGGCACTTTTCTTTCGGAAAGGTCTACGTAAATGATCGCAAAGAACACGATCGTGCTTACGAGCGCGAATGCTACGAGTTCCCAAATCGCCGCCGTTTCACCGTCGAAAATCTGACCGAACTTGCCTACGATCAAGTTGCCTGCCGTAGCCAAAATACCCACGAAAATGATCATCGACTGACCGTTGCCTACGCCGTAGTCGGTGATTCTTTCACCGAGCCACATAACGATAAACGCACCTGCCGTGTATACGATCGCCATAAACACGCCTGCAAGCCACATCTCGCCGAAGAACAGGTTCGTTTCGATTGCGCCCTGCGTTCCGCCGTAGCTTACGATAATACCCACCGATTGCACGATAGCAAGCAAAATGGTTACGTAGCGCGTGTATTGCGCGATCTTTTTACGACCTTCTTCGCCTTGCTTGGACAATCTTTCAAGCGCCGGAATACCTACGCTCAAAAGCTGCATAATGATCGACGCGTTAATATACGGTCCGATACCGAGCGCAAAGATCGTACCCTGCGAGAGCGCACCACCCGTGATGCTGCTCATCAGCGTGAGGAAGTCGTTGCCCTCCACCGCGCTGGAAAAGGTCGATCGGATGAGCCCAGGGACGGGAATAAAACAGCCGATACGGAACACGAGCAAAAGCAGGAGCATCATATACACCTTGCGCCGAATGTCCTTTACTTTGAAAGCATTGATAAGTGTTTGTAACATTTTGTTTCTCCGTTAATAAATTTCCGATTGCGCCGATAAAACAAGCGCAACGCGTACGCTTTCGCGCAGGGGAGAAATAACGCGAACTACGGAAAACCGTTTTTGGACGATTTTCCGCGTTACGGTTTCATCGGTTAAAGAGTCTCCGCCGTGCCCTTTGCAGCCTCGATGGCTTCTTTTGCAGACGCGGAGAATTTCGCCGCTTTCACGGTGAGCGCCACTTTGAGCTCGCCCTTACCGAGAACTTTGAGTCCGCAATCATTCTTAACGGCTTTCGCAAGTCCGTTTTCCATAACGAACCCGTAATCTACCACCGTTCCCTCGGGAAGATCCGCAAGGTCTGCAAGGTTTACGATCACGTATTCCTTTTTACCGTTATGGTTAAAGCCTCTCTTAGGTACGCGACGGAAAAGCGGCATCTGACCGCCTTCGAATCCGGGACGTACGCCGCCACCGGAACGCGCCCATTGACCTTTGTGCCCTTTACCGGAGGTTTTACCCGTACCCGAACCGATACCGCGACCGAGTCTTTTCGTCGATCTGGTTGCTCCCTCTGCGGGAGAAAGAGTATCTATTCTCATAATAACTCTCCTTAAACGTTTTCTACTTTCACGAGGTGCTTCACTTTCGCAACCATACCTTGCGTTGCGGGAGTGTCTTCAAGTTCTTTGGAAGAACGGATCTTTTTAAGACC
>JAZNEZ010000045.1:0-1620 GCA_045588875.1 Candidatus Scatosoma sp.
TATTTTGAAGAGAGCTTTGGCGAATATCTATACTCCACTTATACCTTAGCGGAAACGGGCTTTTGCTACGGCGGTATGGAGTATTCTGCCCTTTCGATGCTTTCGGATGAACTGCAAGGAGCGGAGCGTGTGCGTGCGACGGCGCACGAAACCGCTCATCAATGGTGGGGAGCGGTTGTGGGCAGCGATCAAACGGAGAATGCTTGGCAGGACGAGGGGCTTGCGGAGTATTCCGCGATTACGTTTTTCGAAAATTATGAAAAATACGGCGTGGTGCGTGAAACCGCGGTGATGGACGCGCTCAAAGAATACCGTTCGTATTACGACGTATACGGCAGTGTTTTGGGGCGTACGGATACCAAAATGACGCGACACTTAAAAGATTTTTTAAGCGATTACGAATATAAATGTTTAAGCTACGATAAGGCGATCGTGATGTTTGACACCTTGCGTAAAAGCGTGGGCGACGATCGGTTTTTTGCGAGCTTAAAAAAGTATTATAAAGAAAATAAGCTGAAAATCGCTACACCTGAAAGCCTGATCGGCGCGTTCGAGCGGTCGGGCTTGGACGTGAACGGATTTTTCGAAAGCTTTTTGAGCGGTAAAGCAATACTGTAAAAACGCTTGCCAAAAATGCATTTTAGGTGTATAATATTTTTATTACCGTATGCAGGAGAGGAAAAATGCCCTTTTTACAGTACAAATGCCAAAAATGCGGAAAGAGATTCGACGAGCTTGTCAAAAGCTATCTCGACGAGGTGAAATGCCCTAATTGCGGCGGCGAAACGGCGCGTGATTATTCGGGCGATATGTATTCCGCAACGGGCAAAACGAGCAAAAAATGCTCGGGGAACTGTAAAACCTGCGGCGGTTGCCGTTGATTAAAAGAAAAAAACAAAAGAAGGAGAAAGAAAAATGGATTTTGATCAGATATGGAACAAGCTAAAAAAGGGCTTCAACGTTACGACGGCTTGGCTGGCACGGCGTTGGTTGCGTAATATTTTTTTCGGGGTGATCGCTCTTTTACCCCTTATTATTTACGTGGCGGCGATGAGCGGAACGAATCAAGCGATTACCATTGTTTTCTCCATTTTATTCGTGTTCGGCTGTATCTTTATCAGCTTGGGCTCGTTCGGTTTTTGGGTGATGATCGTGAGAAAAATTTATTTCTTCTTTAAGTATAGATAAGAAGAACAAATTCATTCGCGCGCGACATATTATATAATATAATGGCGATAACGGGTATAATTGCCCGTTATTTCGTTAAAAATAAAAAAAGTCAAAAAATTTTCAAAAATTTTTGTAAAAATGCTTGACTTTATTCCTTGTGGTATGGTAATATATTTAGGCTGTCGATTGACGGGAGCGTCTTTTTGAGAGCACTTATCTGTTGATAAGTTCGTTAGAAGATTGACAACTGCATAGCAAGAATAGTATAAAAGTTTATATAGGAATATATAGACGAGTACGAAAAGGCAAAAGAAAATTTTCATATTAGTAAAGAAAAGCTAATTTGGTTAATACAAAGAAAAGACGTTAAAAGCAATTTTAAGGCTCTTGAACTGTAAGAAGAATTAGTCGAGTAGAGAATATAGAATTTTTTTTAAGTAAGAAAAGACA
>JAZNEZ010000046.1:0-1993 GCA_045588875.1 Candidatus Scatosoma sp.
CCACGAGTACCTGCGCGCGCTCGCCGTTCAACACCCCTTCCGTTAATTTTTCGATCGCCTGCGGTTGGTCGCCCGTAGGCGCGTAGGCAGAATGTAACTTAAATTCCATTTTTTCTCCGTTTTTCAACAAACATACGTTTATATTATAGCATATTTTGACACAAATGTAAACGGATTAAACGGACGTTTCTAAAATATCCATTTCAACACCCAACCCACGAGGAAAGCAATCACGGCAGAGGTAATCGCCCAGCCCAGCTTAACGGCAAAATCGCGGCGTTGTTGTACCGAACACCGCTTGAACGCATACCCGTTGGCGCGCAGGGAAATCACGTACGTTTTCTCGCCCTTACGCTCGGAAGAAAGTAGTTCGAAGTAATTATCAAGCGCGAGCTCGGAAAGGATGGTTTCGAGCTGTTCTTCGGTATATTTTTTGCCCCCACGGAGCATAGATAAAAGCTCCGTAGGCGAAACGAGGCATATCCCCTTTTCCGAGCAAAGGGAATACACCGCGCTCATCACTTCACTTTCCCGTCTGTTCAACATTTCCGCATACCTCGACGTATATAAAGTATGCGCCGTTTTCTTTCCTTCCATTCAATACGCGCAAAACGCTATCTTTTTTTGAAAATATATGTTATAATAGAATAGACGAACGGAAAAAAGGAGATTTCTATGCCCGCACTCTACGCGCATAAATATTTCGGCGAGGTGGTGTTCAACTCCCTGCCTACTCCCCTTAAAAACGACCTTACCTTGCATAAAGAGGCGTTTATCCTCGGCACGCAAGGTCCGGATATTTTATTCAATCATAAACCCTTTTCCAAAAACGCGATTAAGGATAAGGGTATGGATATGCACCTGCGCTCGGCGAAAGACTTTTTCGAACAATCCGCGCAAAAGGTGGCAAAGGCAGGCAAGCAAAGCGCCCTCGCGGCGTACGTCGCCGGCTTTATCTGTCATTTTATGCTCGATAACGCCTGTCATCCGCATATCTACCTGTTGGAAAGCAAGGGCGTTTCCCACGGCAGGATTGAATCGGAATTTGATAAACACTTAAAACGCCGCAACGGCGAGAAAGTCCACCGCAATTCGGGCAAGGCAATGCAAAAGAAGAACGGTACTTCCCAAGCGGCGGCTCAAATTTTAGAGGTGGACGAAAAGGCGGTCAAACGCTCGATCAAGACGATGCGCACGGTGAACGGCTTGTTTTCTTTCCCGTCCAAGCTCTTTCATAAGTTCGCGCATTTCGTTCTCCGCAAAATAAACGCAGAGAATAAATTCGGGGGTATGTTCCTCTATTTCGACGATCTGCCCGAGTGCGACGAATTAAACCCGACGCTCACCAAAAACCTGCAAACGGCGATCGCGCCCACGGCGGAGCTGATCGCGAAGTATTTTGAACAGATCGGTAAAAACGCCTTTACGGGCGAAATATATAACGTGTTCGATAAAGATTACAAAGGAGAATCATTGTTATGAACGAAACGACAACCGCCACGGAAGTGGCAAGCAAACGGCTTACGCCGTTGGAAAAGAAATGGGTGCTCTACGACGTGGCAAACTCTGCCTACGTACTGCTCGCCACCGCGCTTTTGACCTTTTATCGCGACTTCGTCGCGCCGACGGGTAACCTTACCACCGTGTGGGGGCTCGTCAACACGATCGTAACGGTGATCGCGTTTTTCCTCTGCCCGATCTTGGGTACGCTCGCCGATTTCAGTAAAAAACGGAATTTCTTTATCACGTTCGCGCTAACGGGCATTATCGGTTGCGGCGTACTTTCCATATTCAGCTTTCTAAAAGGCATACCGATGGTCGGCATACTCTTTTTAATCGTATATATCGTAACCGAGCTGGGCTTTTCCTCCGCAAACGTGTTCTACGATTCTATGCTCTCCGACGTTACGACGGACGAGCGTATGCACAACGTGTCTGCAAACGGCTACGCGTGGGGGTATATCGGCAGCTGTATCCCGTTCGTCGTCTGCCT
>JAZNEZ010000047.1:0-9910 GCA_045588875.1 Candidatus Scatosoma sp.
CCATCGTTTGCATCCATTTCAGGAAAACTGGCGATTTTTTACTGGGAATTAGCGCAAGCAGCGTATTCACACCATTATCGTCGATTACGTCGGTGAGATACATTTTTCCATCGCGAGCAGGCAATTTCAGTTGTCTACAAATTGAGGACAACTGCGAATTTCTACTTTTTAGAGTATTCCAATACTTTCTCGGGGCTTTGCTCGCCGTTAACGCCTCGGCAATATCCACAGCACAAAACCACCATTTGGAGGTCTCTTCGTCCCAAACGGCTCGCACGGGGATATTGTCAAAAAAGCGAATAGAAGTCTTTATCATAATGATACCTTATTATCGTACGATAAAAAGCAAAAAACAGATTTATCATCTGTTCTTTGCTTTCTGGCGCAGGCGGAGGGATTCGAACCCCCGTGGGCTTTCACCCAAACGGTTTTCAAGACCGCCTCGTTATGACCGCTTCGATACGCCTGCACGCTTACTTTTATTATTATACCCGTTCCCTTAAAAAAAGTCAATGAATTTTGCAGGTATTCTCAATAAAAAAGCCGCCGATTGCTCGACGACTTCTATATTAAGCACGCTTACGAATGGGAAAAGCGGAGTTTTACAAGTGATATATCGGGGTACTATCAAACGAACCGCTTTTAAGCCACCGCTTAAAATTTTCAAAATGAATACATCGGACTTAACAGGTGCCGAGACCTATATATGGCGCGTGCTATAATATCTATATAATATTAAAAATGAGATTTTACATATTATACCACATATAAAATGGCATTGTCAACAATATAGAGGGTATAATCCTATGATTTTTTTATATTTATCGTGTACAATATTATATATGAGGTATAAAAAATGATTAGGGAAAATGGATTTGCCGAGAGATTAACGGTGTTAAGAATGAAGAAAGGGGTATCCGCTCGAAAAATGAGTTTGGATATTGCGCAAAATGAAAGCTATATCAATAATATAGAAAACGGGCACGGGTTACCGTCGTTGGCGGTGTTCTTCTATATCTGCGATTATTTGCAGATCACGCCGAAAGATTTTTTTGACGAGGGGATAGAAAATCCGCAAGCGCTTGACGAATTGTTTGAAGATATTAAAACGTTAAACGAAGAACAAATACAACTTTTGAAAGGGTTTGTAAAACAAATGAAAAAGACCGCGGATTAAACCGCGGTCTTTCCGTTTATTCAATATCAAGCTCGGGTGGCAGGTCGATTTCGTCCGAAACGTATTTGCCGTTTTTCTTGCGCTGCCGTACGCACTCCGAAAGCAGGTATTCGATCTGTCCGTTCACCGATCGGAAATCGTCCTCCGCCCACGCCGCGATCGCGTTGTAAAGCTTGGGCGAAAGCCGCAAGGGGACTTGTTTTTTCTGATTGTCGTTCATATCCGTTTACCTGCCTTAAAATACGTTAATATAAATTGCCTGCGTTCACCACGGGCTGTGCGTCGTGATTGCCGCAAAGCACCACGAGCAAATTAGACACCATCGCCGCTTTACGCTCCTCGTCAAGCTGTACGAGCTGATTTTCGCTCAACCGTTCGAGCGCCATTTCTACCATACCTACCGCGCCGTCTACGATCATCTTTCTCGCGTCGATAATCGCGGACGCCTGCTGGCGTTGGAGCATTACCGCCGCAATTTCCGGTGCGTATGCAAGATAGGTGATTCTCGCCTCGATCACTTCCAGCCCTGCCTCGTTCACGCGCGTTTGGATTTCGTCGCGAATACGCGCCGCCACAAGCTCGCTTGAACCGCGAAGCGAACCGTCGTCCGCGATACCGTCGCCCGTCGTGTCTACGTTGGGAGCAACGTCGTAGGGGTATAAGCGTACCACGTTCCGAAGTGCGCTGTCGCATTGCAACGATAAATATTCCTTATAATTATCCACGTTAAACGCCGCTTTCGCCGTGTCTACCACGCGCCACATAACCGCAATACCGATCTCCACGGGATTGCCCAAACAATCGTTGATCTTCTGACGGTTGTTGTTCAAGGTCATGATTTTAAGCGAAATTTTCTTGTTCGGCACTTCAAAAGAAATGTTGAGGTCTGCGTTCACCGTCGGTTGCGCTTGCTTGTGCGCTACGTCGCCACTTTGATTGAGCTTGGTCTGCGCAGCAGGATTCACCGCCACACAGAACGGGTTGATCGAATAAAAGCCCTCGCCCTTGATCGTGCCGATATATTTACCGAATAACGTCAGCACCAACGCCTCTTTGGGTTTGAGTACGCGAAGTCCGATAAGTGGTATCCACGCCACGCACGTAACTACGATAGAAACTACCAACAACGGAATACCCAGCCAATTGAGCCGAGGCACTTCTTCTAATATAACGCCGCCGAAGATAATGCCTGCAAGTGATACAAGCTCGATAAGTACGCAAACGATCAGGGTACGCATACCGTGCTTTTTGTTTTGCAATAAGATTTCTTCCATAAAAATACCTCCATATGGGTTTGATATTAAAATGATATCATATTCCAAAACGATTGTCAAGGATTTTTAAGGAATTTTGTAGAAAAATTTTTTCACATTAGGGTTTCGTATTCGTTATAAAGCTGGTCGAGGAGGGTTTTGATTTCTTCCAAGCGGTTGCATTTTTCGGTGAGTAGGGGAAAATTCGAAGTAACCTCGGGGTCGGAAAGAGAGGTATTAATTTCGCTTTCTTCTTTTTCGAGCGCGTTGATTTCTTTTTCTATTTGATTTACGCGCGTACGCTTGCGCGCTTCTGCCGCGCGTTCTTCCTTACTGCGATAATTCCCCGTTTTTTCTGAAAGGACGGGGGCAGGGTTACGTTGAACGGGCTTTTCCAAGCTGTTTTTATAGGCGGTAAATTCGTCGTAAGAGCCGGTAAAGCAGGTGGCTTGTCCGTTTTCGAGTTCGAGTATTTTTCCTGCGAGCGCGCGGATAAAATAGCGATCGTGCGAAACGAACAATAGTGTGCCGTCGAACGCGCGCAAAGCCTCTTCCAGCGATTCACGGGCAGGCAGATCGAGGTGGTTGGTCGGCTCGTCCAAAAACAGGGTGTTGGCGTGCTCGCATTCGAACACGGCGAGGGCGAGCTTGGCGCGTTCGCCACCCGAAAGCAGGCGTACTTTTTTATCCATATCCTCTGCGCCGAGCCCTGCTTGCGCGAGAATACTCCGCACGCGCGTTTGATCCCACGAAACGTGTCTACCCCAAAGTTCGTAAAGCACGGTATTTTCGGGATCAAGGTTGGCGTTTTCCTGATCGTAGCAGGCGATTTTGACGAACCGCCCGAACTTGATCGCTGGGTGTTTGTTTTTAACGAGTTCTTTAATAAGAGTGGATTTGCCCGTGCCGTTATCGCCGACCACGGCGCATTTTTCGCCACGCGTTAATGAAAAGCTTGCGTTTTCGAGCAAGACTTTTTCCCCGACGGTCAAGCGCAAGTTGTCCACCTCCAACACCTTTTCATACGATTTTTCGTTGAACGTGAACGAAAAACGGGGCGGAGGGGGAGGGAGCAAGGGCTTTTCGATCAGATCCATTTTTTCGAGCGCTTTTCTGCGCGATTGCGCCATTTTCGTGGTGGACGCGCGCACGAGATTGCGATCGACGTAGTCCTGCATATGAGCCCGTTCTTCTTGCTGTTTTTCGTATTCCTTGGTCAGCCGCGCCACCTTTTCCGCTTTTAAGATTTTGTACTTGGAATAGTTGCCCTTGAACACGGACAGCTTTTTATGCTCGATTTCGTAAATTTGCGTAACCGTTTTATCAAGGAAATACCGATCGTGCGAAACGGTGAGTATCGCGCCCTTGAACGCGGAAAGATACTCTTCCAGCCAAAACAACGTTTTCATATCAAGGTGGTTGGTCGGCTCGTCGAGAATGAGTAGTTCGGGCTCTTCAAGGAGCAACCTGCAAAGCTTTAAGCGCGTCTTTTCACCGCCCGACATTGTGGAAATGCGTTGAGTATATACGTTTTCAAAGCCCATACCGTTCAAAACGGTGCGTATGCGCACGTCGAAGTGATAGCTATCGCGCGCGGCAATGCGTTTATTCAGCGTTTCGTAGCGAGAAGAAAGAGCGCGGTATTCGACAGAATTTTCCTGCGTTTGCGAAATTTGTTTTTCCACCTCGCGAAGTGTGGCAAGGTCGCGTATATCGCTTTCGAATACGCTCTGCATTTCCTCGTAGACTTCCTTTTCTGAGTCGTAACCGCCGTTTTGGGCAAGATACCCGATACGGATACCGTTCTTTTTGAAAAGTACGCCGCTTTCGTGTTCGAGCTCGCCGAGTATCAGGCGGATAAGGGTGGTCTTGCCCTCGCCGTTCGCACCGATCAGTCCCACGCGTTCGCCTTCGTTTAACGCAAAAGAAACGCTATCCAAAAGCGTTTCGCCCAAGAATCCGAAAGACATATTTTCGCAGGAAATCAACATAATAACACCGTATGAAAAATAAAAAAATGATTTTGAAAAAAATACGCAAGGCAGAGGCGGAATTAACCTTTGCTACGCCTGCCAAAGCCGCCAAGCTCACGAGCAAGATCGTGCGCCTCAAAGCAACCGTTTTCGACGATTAAAAAATTAAAAATCCCATTTCGGGATATAACCCGTATCGGAAGATTTGCGTTCTTGTAAAAATAAATTTTTAATGCCCAAATCGAAAGCCGTGTTTACGACCGTTTCGTATTCGCGCGCGGTAACGGGGCGCGAAAGTTCGGGAAAGTTTTCGATTTTGCCAAAGGGGGTGTATTGGCTCATTAAGCTCAAATACGCGTCTTTGGGGAGCTCGCGTGCAAACCATTTGAGCACGGCTTTGGAATCGGAAACGCAGAGGGGCATCACGAGGTGGCGCACGATTAAGCCCGAAAGGATTTTGCCTTTTTCCGTCATTTTCAAAGGCTTTTGCGACATAAACGCGATCGCCTTGCTCACCACTTCGAAATAATCGGGCTTGCCCAAATACCGCGAGGAAAGCACAGAGGAATAAAATTTCATATCGGGCAGGTAGATATCGATATATTCGTCGAGCATTTTCAGCGTTTCCACCTTGTCGTAACCGCCCGTGTTATAAACGACGGGAATGTTCGGCTTATACAGCGAGAACGCCTCTGCAATATACGGCGCGACGTGCGAGGGGGTGACGAGGGAGATATTTTCCACACCCGTATCTTCGAGCGTTTTGAAGATGTCCGCAAGCTCGCGAGGCGTGATCGTTTTGCCACGCTCGGCGCGCGAAACCTCGTAATTTTGACAGAACGCGCAACGCAGGTTGCAACCGCAAAAGAAGATCGTACCGCTACCCTTTTCAAAGGAAATGCAGGGTTCTTCGAACGGGTGCGCGTAGTATTTGGCGATTTTCAGACCCGAAACACCGCACGCGCCCACGGAAGTTAAGCGGTTCGCGCCACATTCCACGGGACAAAGTTTGCAATTTTTAAGCAAGGCGTCATTCATAAGCTATATTATAACACAAACGGGAAAATTTTGCAAGATAATAACTTGACAAACGCAGAAAAAAGCATTATAATGAGTACGATAAAGAAAAAAGAGGACTTACAAGTGAAGAAATTTTTTACGAGTGAAAGCGTAACCGAGGGACATCCCGACAAGGTTTGCGATAATATTTCCGACGGTATTTTGGATGCGATTTTGTCCGTCGATCCCAACGCGCGCGCGGCGATCGAGTGCGCGGCGGCGTTCGACACCCTTTTGATTATGGGCGAGGTTACGACCACGGCAAACGTTAATTACGAGCAGAAAGCGCGTGAAATCATTAAAGAGATCGGCTACGATTTCGGTAGTTTTGCTTTTGATAAATGTAAAATTATCACGGCGATCCACAGTCAGTCGCCCGATATCGCGATGGGCGTGGACGCGTCGTTGGAAAACAAAACTTCGAGCGAAAAAGACGAGGCGGCTAAGCTCGGCGCAGGCGATCAGGGTATGATGTTCGGGTATGCTTGCCGTGAAACCAAGGAGCTTATGCCCCTCACTCTTTCCCTTTCGCATAGACTTGCCAAACGGCTCACCGACGTGCGCAAGAGCGGACTTTTGCCCTATCTCCGTCCAGACGGAAAAACGCAGGTTACTGTCGAATACGAAAACGGCGAGGCAAAGCGTGTGGATACCGTCGTCGTTTCTACGCAACACGATAAGGAAGTTTCGCAGGAGCGTATTCGCGAGGATATGAAAACATACGTAATCGACGAGATTATTCCCGCCTCGTTTATGGACGAGAACACGAAATTTTATATCAACCCCACGGGCAGGTTTGAAATCGGCGGACCGGAGGGGGACAGCGGCTTGACGGGTAGAAAAATTATCGTCGATACTTACGGCGGTAGATGTGCGCACGGCGGCGGCGCGTTTTCGGGGAAAGACCCTACGAAAGTGGATAGAAGCGCGGCGTATTTTTGCAGATATATTGCGAAAAACCTCGTGGCGGCAGGGCTTGCCGACGAGGTGGAAATTCAAGTGGCGTACGCAATCGGCGTGGCAAACCCCGTTTCCGTGTTCGTGGATAGCCACGGCACGGGCAAGCTTTCCGACGAACGCCTTGCCGAGGTCGTGAAAGAGGAATTCGATTTAAGACCGTACGCGATTATTAAAACGCTCGATTTGCGTAAACCGGTGTTCAGAAAAACGGCGGCGTACGGACATTTCGGTTATAAAGGATTTTCTTGGGAACACACGGATAGAGTAGAGGACTTGAAAAAGTATCTGTAAGCGATAAACAAAAGCAGACGAGAATTTTTCGTCTGCTTTTATCTTTACAATAATACGATTCCGTTTTCTTTGCATACCTTTCGCGTTTCCTCGTCCCAAAGGGATACCTGCACTTCGCCGATATGCGCTTTGCCAAGGAGCAACATAGAAAGCCGCGATTGTCCGATACCGCCGCCCATCGTAAGGGGGAGCCTTCCTGCGAGCAAGGCTTTGTGAAAGGGCAAGTTTCTCCTCTCGTCCGCGCCTGCTTTGGTAAGCTGCGTATCAAGAGATTTTTCGTCCACGCGTATGCCCATAGACGAAATTTCGACCGCGCAACCCAAAAGCTCGTTCCAAAAGAGAATATCGCCGTTTAACGACCAGTCGTCGTAGTCGGGAGCGCGGTTGTCGTGCGGTTTGCCCGATTGGAGTTTGTCGCCGATCTGCATAATAAACGCCGTTTTATGTTCTTTCAGATAAGCGTTTTCCCGTTCTTTGGAAGTCATATTCGGATAGAGATCTTCCAGCTCCTGCGCGGTGATAAATTGCACCGTGCGCGTGAGCTCAACGTCGATTTGGGGATAACGGCATTTGAGATAATCGAGGGTATCGCAGATCGCGCCTACGATTCCTTGCACCACCTTTTTCAGATAGTCGGTGTTCCGCGTTTCACTCGTTATGATCTTTTCCCAGTCCCATTGATCGGTGTAGACGGAGTGTAGATTGTCCATTTCCTCGTCGCGACGAATGGCGTTCATATCCGTATATAAGCCCTCGCCTGCGGAAAAGCCGTAAACGGACAGCGCCATACGTTTCCATTTCGCAAGCGAATGTACCACCACGGCATCCTTACCCGTTTCTTTAAGGTCGAAACGTACCGCCCGTTCCACGCCCGAAAGATCGTCGTTCAAGCCGGTGTCGGGATCGACGAACAGGGGCGCGGAAACGCGCTTTAAGTTCAAAACGAGGCAAAGCCGTTCTTCGAACGTGCGTTTCAAAAGCCCGATCGCCGATTGCGTGTCGTATAAATTCAAAGTCGATTTGTATCCCTTGGGGATAGTTACCTTACTCATAACAAGCTCCTTATGATTTTACATAGTATACCATATTTCGCGAGGCGTTGTCAACGATAAATAGAGATTTTACTTGACAAAGCTCAGAAAAAATAATATAATAGTAGTATAGTAACAAGGAGGAAATCTTTATGAAAAGAAAAAGTAAATACGCTTTATTGACTTGCCTTTGTGCGCTTACGGGCACGATTGCTCTGTCTGCTTGCGAAAGTACGCAATGTGATGGGCATAGCTGGGACGAGGGGACAATAACGCTCGAAGCAACGTGTACTACCGACGGCGAAACACTCTTCTCTTGCACCAAATGCACTGAAACAAAGATTGAGCCGATTGCCGCTTCTCATGCATACGAGAACGGTGTGTGCACCGTTTGCGAGGCTTCCGATCCCACTTATACAGAGCCGAATTTCTATTTGACGCTTCTGGAAAGTCTGACGACGGCAAATACTTATCTTTTTGAGTGTAGCGACGCGGATATTACCGTAAATTACGGTAAGGCAGACGGTACTTCAGGGACTTCGATCTTTACGGTGGAGGATATGAAAATATCGCTGGGCTTT
Organism: Candidatus Scatosoma sp.; assembly: GCA_045588875.1. Lineage (GTDB taxonomy): Bacteria > Bacillota > Clostridia > Christensenellales > Borkfalkiaceae > Scatosoma. The sequence goes on from JAZNEZ010000047.1 coordinate 8,326, forward strand.
GAAGAAGGTGAGCTTGTGGGCGCAGGGTGTTGGAAAATGTCTTCAACGCAGACCCATTACGCGTCTGACGGAACTTTGCAAAATGAAGATACGTTTTCTCTCGACGTGAAAATGGTTATCGAAAACGGTTACGTATATATTAAGGACGCCGACGAGCCCGTTACACAAGCCCCGATCCTTTCCCACCTTAGCCCTTTCGGGGTTACCGAAGAAATGCTGACGATTTTTCAAGAGCTTGCGACGACGGATCAATGGGGAGAACTGTTTACCGATCTAAAGAGCGTGGAAAATAGTCCGCTTAACGCTATGCTCAAGGCGATCATTGAATTTGAATATCAAAAAGAAGCAACGGACGAGGGATATAATTTTACGCTCAATCCCGAGCGTTTAACGGAGGTCTATGCGATTCTTTCCCAGCAAACGCTCGGCGCTATTTACGATTTGGTTTACGGCGAGGGGGCTTATGCAAAGCTGGTAGACTACGCGGTATCCTGTGTAGATAAAACGGTCGGCGACATGGTGACGGAATGGGAAACGGAAAGCGAAAAGTGGGGTATAAACGCGGAAAGCGTATATGTGCTTTTGAATGACGCAGTCAATCAAATGCAAGGTTTGACGGGCGAAAATGCGTTTGATATTCGCGCGCTTCTGAACAGCAATAAGGATGTAACGCTTGTAGAACTTCTCAATACGGCAACCGAGAGTGCGCTTACGGCAGACGCATATAAGCAGGCGATTAACGAATACGCGCTTACGCTGAAAAATGCGAAGCTTTTCGAGCTTGTTTCGGAGGGGATATCTCTCCTCAATGCTATGGAAATACTGCCTGTGGAATTACCCGCCGAAATCGGCGTGGAGGAGTTGGGAGCACTGATTCAAGCACTTGAAGACGCGCTCAAGGACTATGCCGACGTTTCCTTTAACACGGATAAAAAGGGTAATATTCTGTCGATGGGCGTATCCCTCCAAGAGATTATCGACGACACGACGCGTCAGGCTCTTATCGAGCAAGCGATTGCTACGAATGCAGAGTCGGAGGTGATCGCGTTGGTATTAGAGAAATTGACGATTACGCTTATTCCTAACGGTAACGTCGATATTGCTTTGGAAGATCTTGGAGTATAAGTGATTTTGAATGTAGAACAAGGCGCGAATGATTTCGCGCCTTGTTCGGTTAGAGGAAGAAAAAAACGGGTATAAAAAAGAAACGGCGATTTTTTATGGAAAACTGCGTGAAAACGCTTTGATTTTCGGCGTAAATATTGTAAAATAGAAAGAGATAACGAAAAAATAAAAAGGATCGAAAAATTGCAATGGGACTGATCAAATATCTGATGGGCGGCGACGGACGCAGAAGCTTGAAAAAGTTAAATAAAATGGCGGATAAAGTCGAGGCGCTCGAACCCAAATATCAGGAAATGGACGACGAAACCCTCAAAGGACAAACGGCGACGCTGAAACAACGCTTGGAAAACGGCGAAACGCTCGACGATATTTTATTCGACGCGTTCGCGGCGCTCCGCGAGGCGGCAAAGCGCGTTTTGGGTATGCGCCACTTCCGCGTACAGATTATCGGCGGTATTTG
>JAZNEZ010000048.1:0-1766 GCA_045588875.1 Candidatus Scatosoma sp.
CAGTGAAAAAAGTGATTACGAAAGAATCCTTGGACTTTATCGCGCGGATTGCTTCCGCAACCGCAGGCGAGCTTTTGATGCTTTTGGGCTACTTCCTTTTTGAAAGCGTGTTATACGGCTTCGCAGGCGGTGTGGCAACGCTCGTGGGGAATAGTATGCAGGGCATATGTTGCGGCGTAATTGCCGTGTTGCTATTTGTCGCGCTATATCCGATCAAATCGGTGCGAAAATTTTTCGACTTATAAAAAACGAGAACCCCGATCAACGGGGTTCTTTCTTTATGCCGAAAAAATCAGGCTTTTCCGATTGCCATTCTCGCTCCAAAAGCTCTGCCACGAACGCGCGTTGCTCGTCCACCGTCGGTTTTTTGAAGAGGTGTTTGAGCGCAAATGCGCGATAGGCTTTTTTATCGATCGTTTTGGGGCTGGGAAATCGGTATTCGCCGTTTGCGTAAACGACGATATGGAGTTCATATTTGCCCGAGGTTTCCCGTAAATCGAAATAATCCCTACCCTTTTGGAAACGGCAGATATATACGCAAGAGGAATCTCCGCCCTTTTCGTAAAAGTACGTAAAGGAAAATCCGCGCTCTTGTAGAAAGGGCGCGGTTAATGTTTTTACGTTTTCCGCAAATTGTACTTCGCTCATTTCCTCACTTTCCTAAAATGCGGAGATGCGCTCTTATACGCATTTTTCTCATTCCAAAATTGCCTTGATACGGCGGATTCCACTACCGCTACTCTGTTCCTTGACGATCTTGAATTTGCCAAGCTCGCCCGTGCGTTCTACGTGCGGTCCACCGCAAATTTCTTTGGAAAAATCCCCGATCGTATACGTTTTCACGCGCTCGCCGTATTTGCTTTCGAAAAGTCCCGTAAAGCCCTCTGCTTTCGCCTCTTCTAGCGTGATTTCTTTCATTTCCACGGGCACGTTCTTTGCGATCACTTCGTTCACCAGATCTTCCACCGCCTTGATCTGCTCCGCCGTCATCGGCTGGGGCAGGTTGAAATCAAAGCGCAGTCTTTCTTCCGTGATATTCGAGCCTTTCTGATTTACGTCGGGCGAGCATACCTTTTTGAGTGCCGCGTGCAACAAATGCGTTGCCGTGTGCAATTTCGTCGTCGCCTCTTTGTGATCGGCAAGTCCGCAGGCAAATTTCTGTTCGCTACCTGCCTTGCTCTTGCTTTGGTGCTCCTCAAACGCCGCTTTATAGCCCTCCATATCCACGTCCAACCCACGCTCCTTTGCCATTTCCGCCGTGATCTCCACGGGGAAACCGTAGGTGTCGTAGAGGTGGAACGCCTGCTTGCCGTTAATGCGCGTTTCGGGCACGTACGCAGGGTCTTTCTGCGACATAAACGCGTTCTTGCGCTCGATACCGTTCACGCACTTTTCAAACTCTTTCAAACCCTGTTGCAAGGTTTTATTGAATTTCGTCTCTTCCTTGTTCAGCTCTTCCGCAATCTTCTCGCGGTTGATATTCAGTTCGGGATATACTTCTTTATAATACTTTATAAACGCCTCGGAAATCTTGGCAAGGCTACCCTCGGGCAATTCGATCTTGCGCCCGAAACGCACCGCACGACGGATAATTCTACGCAGAATATACCCTTGGTCGGTATTCGAAGGTACGATTCCCTTTTCGTCGCCGAGCATAAAGGTCGCCGTTCGCGTGTGGTCAAGAAGTACGCGGAACGCTTTCGTCGTTTCTTCGCTTTCGCCGTATTTTTTGCCCGTCAGCCTTTCGATCGCCCCTATTGCGCCCT
>JAZNEZ010000049.1:0-2930 GCA_045588875.1 Candidatus Scatosoma sp.
AAAATAAATTATTTCATTTTTTTGCCAACTTTCTACCAGGTACCATTATAACCCAAACGCTTTCAAAAAGCAAGTGAATGAATAAACTTTTTTTATTTTTTTCGAAAAAAATCGACAATGCGTTTACGAAACCGTCCGTAAAATTCGCATCGTCGTTTTATTTTCGTTTATAATTCGTTTTCTCGTTTGCTTTTGACGAACTGCGTTTCACTTTATATTATAACACAATTCGTTTTTATTTATTTATCTTTATTATTTTTCTTTAATTTCAAACGCTTGGATATCCATTTTTGTATCTTATCAATATTTTTATATATAATCACGAATACCGTTAAAAGTGCCGCAAAGAACACAACCCAAATCAAAAGCCCCCACCAAGTGTTGAACGGTATGATGTCGATAGAATAGCAGGTTACGGAAATTTGTAATATCCGCGATATAATAATCATCACGATAAAATATTGCAAGGACATTGTGGACAAGCCTGCGACAAAGCAAAGAACGTCGTCGGGAAATACGGGCAAAATAAACATCAACGTTAAGAGAAGATTATCCTTGCCTTTGAGCTTTTTTTGCCATTTTTCCAAAGTATCCGCGCCGATCATCCAAGCAACCGCCCTACTGCCGAATTTGCGACCGATCCAAAACGCCGTAAACGAACCGAGCAAAACCCCTATCAAGCTATATACCGTCGTCCAAAACGGTCCGAAGAGCGCCACGCCTGCAACCGTGCTTACCACGGACGGAATCGGCAAAATGACGACTTGTAAATATTGTAAAACGGTATACACCACGGGCATCCAAGCACCCTTGGTTTCCAAATATTCACGCAAACTGTTTTCGTCTTGAATAACGTTGAAAAATCCCGTCGTTTGTAAAATGAATAATACTACCAAACAAAACAGTAACAGTATATAAGCGCTAATGATCGTTTTATAGACCGTTTCTTTGCCCTTAATCACAAACCAAACGGCAAGCGCGCAAATTGCGGCAAGCGCAACGCTCGCCAACAAAGAAAAGAGTAACGCGTTCGTTTTGAAGAACGGATTTCCCGTATTGTGCAAACACAGCACAGCAAAAACGATACTAAACGCCGTAAGAAAAAGAAAAACGAGCACGAACGGTAAAATGTTCCGTTGCGCTTTCTTCTCCTTTTCTTCCTTGCGTTCCATAGTCAACCTCTTTTGATATACTGCACCCATTCCCATAGATACAGTATATCTGTTTTTTATAAAAATATGATTATTTTCATTTTATTCTGCGACAGAGCTTTGACGAATCTTATCAATAGCGGCACGGGCGAGCTCGTCGCAACGGTTATTGAGCTTATCATCGGAGTGCCCCGTTACTTTATGAAAGATCACCTCGTGTTTTTGCGTTAATGAATACAGTTCTTCCCACAGGTCCACGTTGAGTACGGCTTTACCGTCCGCTTTTTTCCAACCGCTCTTTTTCCAGCCGTATATCCAACCATTCGCGAATGCGTTCACCGTATACGCCGAGTCGCTGTATACGTTGACTTTACAAGGATATTTTAAGCGTTTTAGCCCAACGATCACTGCCGTTACTTCCATACGGTTATTCGTCGTTTGCTCTTCGCCGCCGCTATATTCTAACGTATGTTCGCCGTACATCAAAATACCGGCGTAACCACCGATCCCAGGGTTTCCCGAGCAAGCGCCGTCCGTGTATAACGTTACCGTTTTTTCCATAACCGCTTTCCTAACCTTTGAAAATAAATACAAACGCCCCGAACGTCTTTTGACTTTCGGGGCGTTTCGCCTTTGGCAGGGGAGACGCGATTCGAACACGCAACCTACGGTTTTGGAGACCGCTACTCTACCGTTGAGCCACTCCCCTAACAACGTAGCTATTATATAACAAAAAAAAACATTTGTCAAATATTTTTACGCCAAAAGAAAAGGATTTTTCTTAAAATGTGAAAAACCGCTTTATCAATAGTATTTCGCCATTATTATAGGTTTGATTTTTTCCGTTAAGCCCAAATCGTGCACAAGGGTTAAGATCGTATATCTATCACGCACGGTATACGCCTTTTCAAGCATTTTTTCCATCGTTTCCTTTTTTACGGCGATTTCGGAAAAACGAACGGGACAGCCCATTTTTATGAGCATTTCGCGAATCTCGTCCACGCTCGGCAATTCGTCCGCCAGCTTATAAACCTCTTCCGCGCCCTTGAATACGACTTTATTTTCTTTAAGGTATTTATAAAGTTCAATGGAAACAAGCGTGCCGATTGCCACCTTTAAGCCGTGCATGGGGATTTTTTCTCCGCGACGGACGAAATCCATTTCTAAAAAATGCGATTGATGGTGCTCGCTTCCGCTTGCAGATCGGGAATTGCCGCAAATCGCCATAGAAACCCCTGCCGTTATCAACGCGTTCATCAATTTTGCAATCGCGCTCGGCTCGTATCTCGTCAAGCCGTCGAATGCGTCAATACATTCCGTACGCGCCTTTTCCATAAGCGCAAAAGCCTCGTCGTTGATTGCCTCGCCATTGACGACATTCGACATTCTCCAATCGGTAAGGCAGGTAAATTTTCCGATAATATCCCCAAAGCCTGCCGCGGTCATAATTTTCGGCGCGTTGCAAACGATTTGCAAATCGATCAAAATATCCTCGGGCGTATGCACCTCGTCCGTTACCTTAAAGCCGTCGCGTATCAGCGCCGCGCCCTTGGAGCAATATCCGTCCATACTCGCCGCTGTCGCAAGTACGCCGCAAGGAATACCCAGCCGCGTAGAAACCGCTTTCGCCATATCGTTGAGCGTTCCGCTCCCCACCGCAAGCAAATAATCGCTGTTTTTGGCGATTTCATAAGCGTGCGCACACTTATCCTCGGAAGGGATCAATTCCTCGTCGGGAAATTCGACGGAAAGCACGTTTTTTGCGTAGCCGAAAAGCTC
>JAZNEZ010000050.1:0-5273 GCA_045588875.1 Candidatus Scatosoma sp.
ATCCCCGTAACCACGGCGGTGTTGTACGCGGTTGTGGTTTCCTCTATGCTTGCGGCGGTGTTCGTAATGTTGACGATGAACAAGTTGCGTGCAAATAACGACGAAACGGACGCGGAAGAAAAAATCGTTTCGTCGATTGCGACAAAAGAGATCGCGGCGATCACGGCGACGCTGGGAGCTTCGCTCGTGCTCGTAGGCGCGATTGCAACGTGGACGGTGCGTTGGTTTGCGATATGCGCGCTGATTGCGTTGCTCGTTGCGGCGCTTATCGGTTTGTGCTTTGCGCCGGCAATGTATTTACCACTGAAAAAAGCGGAAGATAAAAAGGCGGAAAGCCGCACCAAGAGCGGTTACGTGGGCGCAACGTCGGAAGAAAACAAAGCGGAATAAAAAAGAAGAAAAACGATCAACGGGCGGAGGAGGAATGCGACTATCCGCCCGTTATTATTAAAAGGAAAAATTATGAAAAAACTCGTGCCTGAATACGCGTTTACGGCGGAACAACTGAATACCATTTCCGACCTCGCGTTTCAAACGGGTTTAACGGAACAGATCACGCGCATATTGTATGCGCGCGGCGTGGATAGCGCGGAAAAAATCGCGCGGTTTATGCGCCCGTCCAAACGGAATTTCCTTTCTCCCTTTTTAATGCGCGGTATGGACGAGGCGGTGCGTATGATCACCGAGGCGCGCGACGAGGGGAAAATCGTGGCGGTGTTCGGCGATTACGACGCCGACGGCGTTTGCGCGTCGGCGATCATGTATCACGCTCTTAAAGAGTTCGGGATCGAGGCGCACGTCTATATCCCCGAACGCGCGGACGGCTACGGGCTTTCTATCGAGGCGATCGACCGTATTTTCGAGGAATGTAATCCCGAACTGTTTATCACGGTGGACTGCGGTATTTCGTGCGCGAAAGAGGCGCAGTATATCTACGAGCTCGGCACGGACGTGATCGTAACCGATCATCACGAATTGCCCGAGGTTTTGCCCGATTGCGTGATCGTCAATCCCAAGCTGCAAGACGATTATCCTTACGATAATCTCTGTGGCGCAGGGGTGGCGTTCAAGCTTGCGTGCGCACTTATTGGCGAATCGGCGTATAAATATATAGACTTCGCCGCGCTTGCAACCGTTGCCGACAGCGTGCCACTCTTGGGAGAAAACCGCGATATCGTAACGGAGGGGTTGAAAGTATTCAATTCTAATCTCCGTCCCTGTTTTGCAGGGCTTATCGGCAAGACGTACGACGGGATCACCGCGCAAACGCTTGCGTTTACCCTCGCACCGCGCGTGAACGCGGCAGGGCGTATGGGAGACGCGTACGCGGCGTTTCGATTGTTCACCTCGGAAAAGGAAACGGAGCTCTACGATCTTTCCGTGAAACTTTGTCTTTATAACACCGAACGCCAAAAATATTGCGACGAGTTATATGCGTCCGCGAAGAAAAAGCTATTAGAAAAGGGCGCGTACGGCAACGTGATTATGCTTTCGGACGAGAGTTGGAACGCAGGCTTTATCGGAATCGTGGCGGCGCGCATTGCAGAGGAATATAACCGCCCCACCTTGCTTTTCGTGCATAACGGCGATATGCTCAAAGGTAGTGCGCGGAGCATTGAAAGCGTGAATATTTTCACCGCCCTCAAAAATTGTTCGCAATATATAGAAGAATTCGGCGGACACGCACAGGCGGCGGGCGTGAACGTGAAAACGGAGTGTTTTGCCGCTTTGGAAAACGCGCTTGATCAAGAGATCGGCAGGGCGTATACGAGCGAGGATTTCGAGCAGAAAATTTATATCAGCGAGGAGATCACGTCGCCTTTTTCCGATCAATTTGCGCGCGAGCTTGCGGCAATGGAGCCTTACGGCGTGGGACACCGCCGTCCGTTGTTTTCCATTTCCACGGGCGCGTGCACGGCGAAACCGCTTAAATTCGGCTCGCCCCATTTGTCCGTGAAGAGCGAATATATCGATCTTACCTATTTTTCGGGTTTGAAGAACTTGAAAATTATCGAAAGCGACGTGAGTAAAAAGATCGTGTTCGAAATCAACGTTTCCCATTTCAAGGGCAGGGAATATATCAAAGGCTTGATACGCGAGCTCATCTACGACGGCAGGACGGGCAGGAACACGGCGGAGAGTATTTTCGCAAACGCCGTTGCGCGCGCCTACGCCGAGCCGGTGGAACTTGCGAGCGTGGAGCTTACCACCGCGGAAACGAAAGCGTTGATTGCGGAAAAAATCGAGAATTGCCCTTACGGGCTTTGTATGATCGCGTCCGATCGCAGGACTTTGCGTTTTTACGAGGAATTAAACGGTTTTGATTGCGATTTATTTTATCCCTCGTCAAGGAACGTTTCCAACCGTTTGATCGTATCGCCAACGCCCGATGCGGACTTGACGGGCTATCGCGATTTTATCTTTCTCGACACCCCGTCCGATTATAATATCAAGGCGTTAGAGGGTAGGCAGGTATTCGTCAACCGCGAAATTTGCGGTTATAAAATGTTTGAAAGGTTGACCGTTTCAAGGGAACGGCTATTAGAAATTTTTTCGGCGCTCCGTCGGGACGTGAACGCGTTGCACGGGGACACGGCAGAAGAGCTCGCGCTCGCTTGCGACGGGTTGGGCTTTGACAAATTAGAATTTATCTTCGCTTTGAACGTATTTGAGGAGCTGGGGCTTGTGGCGTTCGGCGAGGGAAAACTGACGGTGTATCGCGGGGTGAAAGCGGAACTTACCGATTCCGCGATTTACAGAAAGGTATGCTTGTTACAACAAGTTTAAGAATTTATTGAAACAGAGGACGAGAATGGAAAGCACGACGTTGCAAAAAATAAAAGAAAATTATTCAAAAGCGGAAAGCGAGCGTTTGTTTAAGGCGTATACGTACGCAGAAACCGCGCACGCCAACCAAAAACGCGCCTCGGGCGAGCCTTATTTTATTCATCCGTGCGCGGTGGCGGAAATCCTCATTGATTTGGGTTTAGACGAGGCGACGATCGCCGCGGCGCTTTTGCACGACGTGATCGAGGATACGCCCTCTACGGCGGAGGATATTCAGCGCGAATTCGGCGCGGAAGTTTTAGAACTCGTCAGTGGGGTTACCAAGCTGGAAAAGATCGTGTTCAAATCGCAAGAGGACGCGGACGCGGAAAACTTCCGTAAAATTTTCGTCGCAATGGCAAAGGACGTGCGCGTGATTATTATCAAGCTCGCCGATCGGTTGCATAATATGCGCTCCCTCAATTTTTTATCGCACGAGCGTCAACAGCGTATGGCGAACGAAACGCTGGATATCTACGCACCGCTTGCAGGAAGACTTGGTATTTCGCAGATTAAGTGCGAGCTGGAAGATTTGTGCCTTAAATACCTCGATCCCGAGGCGTACGATTCCCTCGTATACAATATCCGCGAACGACTTTCCGAGCGCAAGGAGTTCGTCAACCGTATCGTGGACGAAATCAAGGAACTTATGCAAAGCGACGGGGTAGAAGGGGAAGTGTTCGGTCGTCCCAAGCATTTCTATTCTATCTATAAAAAGATGAAAAACAAGGGCAAGTCGCTCGATCAAATTTACGATTTAACGGCGGTGCGCGTAATCGTAAAGGACGTGCGCGAATGTTACACGGTGCTTGGCGAAATCCACGAAAAATGGAAACCGATCCCAGGGCGTATTAAGGACTATATCGCCACGCCCAAGCCCAACAAATATCAATCGCTCCACACGACGGTTATGACCAAATACGGTCAGCCGTTCGAAATACAGATTCGTACCGAAGAAATGCACAAGATCGCGGAATTCGGTATCGCGGCGCACTGGAAATATAAAGAGGGCAAAACGGAAGAGGAAAATAATAACTTCGAAAATCGTTTAACGTGGTTGCGCGAGGTGATGGAGTGGCAGGGGGATTTGAAAGATTCCCGTGAATTTATCGACGCCTTAAAGACGGAGCTTTACAGCCACGAGCTTTTGGTGTTCACGCCACGTGGTAAGGTCATTTCCCTGCCACCCGAGGCAACCCCCGTGGACTTTGCGTACGCTATTCACTCGGAAGTGGGCAACCGTTGTACGGGTGCGCGCGTAAATTCGAAAATCGTACCGCTCACGACGACCTTGCAGGTGGGGGACGTGGTGGAAATTATCACTTCGCCCAACTCCAAAGGCCCTTCGCGCGACTGGCTGAAATTCATTAAATCGTCGAGCGCGAAAGCAAAAATCAAACAATTTTATAAAAACGAGCTCAAAGAAGAAAATATCCGCATCGGACAGATCAAGCTGGAAGAAGAGTCGAAAAAACGCGGTTTTTCTTGGAATACTCTGCTCACGCCCGAAAGCTTTAAGCGTATTTCCGAGCGTTTCTCGTTCGGTAGCACGGATGAATTATACGCGGCTGTGGGCTACGGCTCGGTGTCCGTCAATCAAGTACTTTTCAAATTGATCGATTTTTACCGCAAGGAAACGCCACACGCGATAGAAGTGCGTGCAGGCGACGGCGGTGGCAGATCGACGGGTGGTGTACTCGTCAACGGTCAATCGGGAATGTTGCTCCGCTTTGCCGGCTGTTGCTCTCCCGTCCCTGGGGACGAGATCGTGGGGTACACCTCGCGTGGCAGAGGGGTGGTCATTCACCGCTCGGATTGTCCGAATATCAAGGATATCGATAAGAATAGATTGTTGCCTGCCTCGTGGCAGATCGAGGCGGGTGCGAAACAGCGGTATAACGCGAATATCGCCATTCGCGCCGCCGATCAGGGCGCGGCGCTTTCCGTGCTTTCGCTCGTGGTATCCGATTTGAAACTTTCTATTACGGCGGTAAACGGGCGTATCGATAAAAATCACGACGCGGTGTTAGAGGCGTCCATTTCCCTCACGGATATCGCCGAGGTGGATATGCTTATCCGAAAAATGCAGTCTGACAAACGCATCTACGAGGTGCACAGAATAACCTCATTGTCTTAATTATGAAAATCATTACAATCCCCCCTCGTGGGTTCGGCTCGAATACCTATATTTTAACGCAGGATAATCAAACGGCGGTCGTGATCGATCCGTCGCAACCGCGCATAGCGGAAGAGCTTACAAAACGCGGTTTGATTGCAAAATACGTCCTGCTCACCCATTGTCATTTCGACCACGTAGGCGGTGTGGCAACTCTCCAAAAATCGGGCGCAAGGGTGCTTTGTTCGGAAAAAGAAAAACCGCTCGTGGGTACGCGCGCGGATTTGTTCGAGCTGTTCGGCGCGCCCCGTGATCCGTTTACCGTGGACGA
>JAZNEZ010000051.1:0-1526 GCA_045588875.1 Candidatus Scatosoma sp.
CGGGCAAAGCCGAAAGGAGAATACGTCTAAGGCAGTTACCAATAGTAAGACCGAAACCTTTCTCTAAGGGCTCGCAAACAACCTTTGCGTAAAAATCGTCGTTTTCAAGCACTTCGAGCTTGGGCATATCCATTTCGATCATTATGTTACCTCCTTATATTTTTCAATTATTTGGAGTACAATTCGACAATCATATGCTCTGCAATCTGGCTGTCGATATCTTCTCTCGTGGGAAGAGCTAATACCTTTCCTTCAAGTTTTTCTCTGTCAAACTCAACCCATTTTACAAGGCTGTTGTTTGCCTTCGTCTCTTTGAGAGCGGTGAAATATTTATTGCCCTTTCTGTTCTCTTTGATCACGATTACGTCGCCTGCTTTTACGATATACGAGGGAATCGTAACCGTCTTACCGTTTACGGTCAAATGCGCGTGGCTGACGATCTGACGAGCGAGCGTTCTCGAAGGAGCGATCCCCATTCTGAACACCACGTTATCCAAACGTCTTTCCAAAAGTGAAAGCATGTTTTCACCCGTAACGCCTTTCATACGGTCTGCCATTTCGTAATACTTATGGAACTGACCTTCCTGAACGCCGTAAATTCTCGTGGTTTTCTGCTTTTCACGGAGCTGCAATCCGTATTCGGAAACCTTCTTTCTGTCCGCACCGTGCTGCCCGGGAGCAACCGGACGCTTATTGAACGGACATTTTTCCATATAGCACTTGTCGCCTTTGAGGAACAACTTCGCGCCTTCTCTTCTGCAAAGCTTACATTTTGCTTCTCTGTATCTTGCCATAACTTTATTTTGCCTCCTGATTAAACTCTACGACGCTTCGGGGGTCTGCATCCGTTGTGGGGGATAGGAGAAACGTCGGAAATCAAGGTGATTTCCAAATCGCAAGCCGCAAGCGCGCGGATCGCGGATTCTCTGCCTGCCCCAGGGCCTTTCACGTACACTTCAACGCTGCGAAGTCCGTGTTCCTTGCCTACTTTTGCAGCGGTTTCAGCAGCCATCTGCGCGGCAAACGGCGTACCCTTTCTGCTACCCTTGTAACCAAGCGCGCCTGCGCTCGATTGCGAGATCGCGTTACCGTTCATATCGGTAACCGTAACGATCGTATTGTTGAACGTAGACTGAATGTGCACTTGGCCTTTGTCTACTTTTTTGATTTCTTTGCGCTTACGAGAAACGACTTTTTTCTTTACTTCTGCCATTTTTTATCGTCCTCCTGCCTTACTTCTTCTTGCCTGCGATCGCGCGCGCAGGTCCTTTACGCGTACGAGCGTTTCTCTTCGTGCTCTGTCCGCGTACGGGCAAGCCCTTTCTGTGACGGATACCGCGATAGCATCCGATTTCCATAAGGCGCTTGATGTTGAGGGAAACTTCGCTGCGAAGTTCACCTTCTACTCTGATATTGTGATCGATATATTCTCTCAGTTTGGAAACGTCGTTCTCGTCGAGATCTTTTACTCTCGTATCGGGATTGATTCCGGTTTCCGCGAGAATTTTCTTAGAGGTCGTCAGTCC
>JAZNEZ010000052.1:0-5017 GCA_045588875.1 Candidatus Scatosoma sp.
ATCATTTCCGCTTCCTTTGCGGCGCGCGATTTCGATTTTCCCTTTCTCGGCGTTTACAGCGCGTGTTCCACGCTTTCGGAAAGCTTTGCGCTTGCGGCTATGCTCGTGAACGCGGGGTATTATAAAAAGATTGTGGCGGCAACGGGCAGTCATTTCTCGTCCGCGGAACGGCAATACCGCTATCCGCTTGAACTTGGCAACACCCGTCCTCCGCAATCACAATGGACGGTAACGGGCGCAGGCGGCGCGTTTATCACCGAAACGGGTAGCGACGTGGCAATCACGAGCGCAACGCTTGGAAAAGTCGTCGATTTCGGCGTTACCGACGTGAACAATATGGGCGCGGCAATGGCGCCTGCCGCCGCGGATACCATTCTCAATCACTTACGCGACACGGGCAGAAAAGCCGATTATTACGACTTGATCGTAACGGGGGATTTGGGCGCGCTTGGCAGTCGTATCGTTAAAGATCTGATCTGGGAAAAGGGCGTGGATATTCAGAACAATCACGTAGATTGCGGCGAGATCGTCTACAACGTGGTCGAGGACGAGTTTCAGGGCGGTAGCGGCGCAGGCTGTTCCGCCGTGGTGTTCAATTCGTATATCTACGACAAGTTGCGCAAAAAGAAAATCAACCGCGTGTTACTCGCGGCGACGGGGGCTTTGCTTTCCACCGTTTCTAGTGGACAGGGGGAGAGCATACCTTGCATCTCGCACGCGGTCAGCATAGAAAACGTATGAGAGGTGAAAAATGTTTGAACAGTATATAGAAATATTCTGGGGCTTTTTGAAAGCGTTTGCGGTGGGGGGCACGATCTGTATGATCGCGCAGATCGTCATTAACTACACCGATCTCACGGCAGGGAAAATTCTCGTTATGTTTATGCTTTTCGGCGTGGCGTTGCAGGGGCTGGGATTATATCAATACCTCGTGGATTTCGCAGGCGCAGGCGCGACCGTGCCGATCAGCGGCTTTGGGTATCTGCTTGCCAACGGCGCGATCAAGGGCGCGCAAAAGGGCTGGTTCGGCGCGTTTACGGGCGCGCTTTCCGCGGCAAGCGCAGGAATATCCGCCGCCGTCATATTCTCCTATCTAATGGCGTTGTTCTTTAAGTCGAGAACGAAGAAAAATTAAAAATGGATAGGGCAGGTATGCGTTCACGGCGATAAATTCGGCTTATTCCCGAAGATGTCCGATTGCAGGTACGCGTCGGGTATCTCGCCCACGATCACCGATTCGCCGACGAGTATGTCGGTTACGACGGCGAAATTTTCCGTGCGCGAGGGCATAACGATAGAGATATCCGCGATCACGTTTAAGTAAATGGAATGTTTGGTTTGGTTGATGCCCACGCTTTCGAACGTGGAGGAAAAACCGCACGAAACGCTACTTACAGGAATGATGCGGAAATGAATACTCGGTCCTAAACCTGCGAACGCCTCAATGCCCGTCAGCGCGCCGAGGGGAACGGGTATACCATTCAAGCACAAATTTTTTAAGTTGGATTGTGAAATGGAGGCGGTGTCGCGCGCAATCTTATTGATTTTCAAAGGGTTTGCCGCGACGGCGACGATATTCCCCGTTTGATCCCGTTCAATGGAAACGAGATCGTCGTAGCGCATTTCGTCGGACAAAGTGTAATACACCGCGTCGTTGACGGCGACCGTAGTGCTGGCGCGCATGGTAGCCTCGCTAATGGAAATGAGCACACGCGTTACGTTGCGTTGAAAATAGATAAAGAGTAAAACTGCCGTAAGGACAAGGCAAATAAGCGCGGTCAAGAGCCGTTTTTTGCGCCTTGTGCGCTTGCGGTATTTTTGTGTCGTCGGGGGATAGACGGGCAGGGCGTACTCGTCGAAACGGTTCATCGTTTTTCCTTGATAGCCGTGCGCAATTCGGATAAAATACGCTCGTTTCCGCTCGTAAACGACGAGCTTAAAAGGCTTTCTTTCAACTGCTTGTCGGCGAGGGTGTTTTCAAGCGTTTGGGGGAGCTTTTCAAGCTCCGATTGCCGCAATACCTTGCAAAGTCCCTTTTGCGCGAAATACGCGGCGTTTTCCACCTGATCGCCGCGCGTTTGCCCTTCGAGGGGGATTAAAATTGCGCGTTTTTTCAAGGCGAGTATTTCAAACACCGTGCCTGCGCCTGCGCGTGAAACGATTACGTCGGAGGCGGCGTAGAAATTGCCGATATCGGATACGTATTCATACTGCCGATAATTTTTCAGATTGCTTTCGATCACGTTGCCCTTGCCGCAAACGTGTAAGATTACGTATTTTTCCGTGAGCGTTTTCAAATGCTTACGCACGGCGCGGTTGATCGTTTCACTGCCGCTACCGCCGCCGAAAATAAACACGACGGTATCGCCAAAAGCAAGATCGAGCTTACGGCGTGCCTCTGCGCGCGTGGCGGAAAGCACCGCGCGCCGCAACGGCGCGCCGCTGTAAAAGCCGCGTTTGAATTTTTTCGCCGTTTCGGGAAAAGAGGTGAACACGCGCCGACAAAACCGCGCGGAAAGCTTGTTGGCGAGCCCTGCGGAGAAATCGCTCTCGTGCGCAAAGCAGGGTATTTTCAGCTTTTTTGCCGCCACGACGACGGGTAGGGCTACGTAACCACCCTTGGAAAATACGGCGTCTGGCTGAAAGGTAAGTAAGCCTTCTTTTGCCTGTTTTACCGCGCGGAAAAATGCCGAGGGGATCTTTAAGTTGCGCTTAAATCCCGAAAAACCGCCGCCGCGAATTAGCTTGGGACATTCAATCTCGTGATAGGGTATTTTCCATTCGGACACGAGCCGTTTTTCTATCCCGTCCGTACCGATATAACAAACGTCCGCCTCGCCGCTCGATAACAGCTCTTCCATCAGCGCGATATTCGGCACGACGTGTCCCGCACTGCCGCCGCCCGTGAATACGATTTTTTTCATAAAAGCCCTCCCGTACTATATATTATAGACTCGGGAGGGCTTGGAATATTCTTAAAATAACGGGAAGTCTAATTATTGTTCGTACGCGTTCGCGATTTTTTTTGCCGCCGCGGCAACCTGCGTACGCAACGACTCGGGGGAAAGGACGGTTACGCCTG
Organism: Candidatus Scatosoma sp.; assembly: GCA_045588875.1. Taxonomy (GTDB): domain Bacteria; phylum Bacillota; class Clostridia; order Christensenellales; family Borkfalkiaceae; genus Scatosoma. The sequence goes on from JAZNEZ010000052.1 coordinate 3,083, forward strand.
CGCCCAGCCCTAAAATTTTCAAAACCAACCCCTCGCCCGTGGGCAGGGTTACGTCTGCATACCATTTACCGCCGAGCTGTTTGAGGTTTTCGTCGCCCAACCATTCCTGCGCGTCGGCGAACGCCTCTTCGGAAATTTCGAAACGTGCGTCCACGCTCTCCGTTTCGTTCGTCCAGAAATTGAGGGGTATGTCCTCGCGCTTGAAAGGTCGTTTTTGGAAAAGCTCGCCCGTTTTTATCGCCGAAAACACTCTTCCTAAGCGAAACAAACGGAAAGCGCGCTGTACGCGACAAAAGGCGTAGACATACCAAACGCCTTGCTTGAATACGAGCACGTGCGGCTCTATTTTGCGTTGCGTGCGCTCGCCCGTTCTCGCGCGGTATTCGATTTCGAGGATATGGCGCTCTTTAATACATTCTTCCAATAAATGCAACTTATCCGAGAATACACGGGTATCCCCCCAAGTACCGCCGTCCACTAAAATCGTACCGACCTCGCCCGAAAGCGCCAGATCGCGCGCCTCCGATTTCGCCTGCGCCGAAAGCTTTCTTTCCGCCGCTAAAAAACGCTCCTCGGGGAGTTGGGAATAGGCGAGTTCCAAAGCCTCGATCGCCGATTCGTATTCCTCTTTCGTCATAAAGCCCGTAGGGAGCTTGTAGTTGTCCGAAATACAAATACCGCCCTCGCGACCGCGCCGTACGTATATCGGCACGCTCATAGATAAACAGTCGATATACCGATACACCGTGCGTTCGGAAAGAGAGTATTTCTCCGCGAAATATTTCGCCGTTACTTTTCGTTTGGCAAGCAGACAAAAGAGCATTTCCACCAAAATCGTAAATTTCATAAAAATTCCTCGAAAATTTTTTAATTATTTTATCATACCTGACAGAACTTGTCAAGTATTATGTGCTATATTATAGATATAAAAATTGCGAAATGCGTATAAAGGCGCATTTTTGCCCCTCGTCGGTATTCTTCTTGCTCATTTACGCATACAGTAAAATCGCAGCGAAGAAACTTCCGAGCTCGGGGCAAACCTACAACCTTTCTCCGCATTTTAACGAAATACGTTTTAGGAGGGAAAATTATGACGAAATTCGATTTTTACGTGGAAAAGCTCGAACAGCAAAGACGGGAAGAACGGGAGACGGCGGTTAACGCCGAGCTTTGGGGCGCGTTGCATACGAAAACGAAAGAGGAAGTGGTGGCGGAACTTTTTGAAAACCTCACTTTTATCGTGGGTATTTCGGACGTGCTGACGGTAAATACGCCCAAAACGCTTGTTTTTTAAGCAAATACGGCGTAAACGCTTGACTTTTTTAAGGAAAAAGTGTACACTAACTTAAACCTTTGGAAAAGGAGAGTAAGGAAATGGCAAACGTAATGGACACGCTGAGGGCGAGAGGGTTTGTAAAACAGACGGTATACGAGGAAGAATTATATGAAAAGCTCGGCAAGGAAAGCGTGCCTTTTTATATCGGGTTCGATCCCACGGCGGATTCGTTGCACGTGGGGCACTTTATGCAACTGATCGCTATGCACCATATGCAACAGGCAGGGCACAAGCCCATTATCCTTATCGGTGGCGGCACGGCAATGGTCGGCGATCCTTCGGGCAGAACGGACATGCGTTCTATGATGACGAAAGAAACCATTCGTCATAACGTGGAATGTTTCAAAAAACAAATGTCTAAATTCGTCAGCTTTGAGGGGGAAAACGCTGCGGTGATCGTCGATAACGGCGACTGGTTGCTTGACCTTAATTACATTGAATTTTTGCGCGAGATCGGCGCGCATTTCTCCGTGAATAGAATGCTCACCGCAGAGTGCTTTAAGCAACGCTTGGAGCGCGGTCTTTAAGTCGGATCGTAGCCATGTCGTTCTGTGAGCCAAGGAGTTGTACAAAAGGATTGTCTTCCTAAGACCGCTTGG
>JAZNEZ010000053.1:0-3318 GCA_045588875.1 Candidatus Scatosoma sp.
CTTTCCGTTTCGTCCTCTTGGAAATTACGCACGAAATACCGTCCGCTTTGCTTATCGAGCGTACAATCAAAAGACTTTACGGCGCGACGCAAATTCGTTTCAAACGCGCGTTCGAAAAAGCCTCTGTTTTTGCCTTTGAGATAGATTTCCGAATATCGGATAATAATTACTTTTTCCATATCTTTTCCTTTATTGCATACGGCGTTTCAAATCGCGCCCGATCTCGTTTAATATTTCCGCCCCACTTTCAATTTCCTCTTCCGTCGTCTGCGCACAAAAGCTCAACCGAAGTACGCCGTCCGCCGTTTTTTCGTCGTAACCGCAAGCAAGCACGACCTTACTATACCTTGTTTTCGCATTCGACGAGCAAGCCGAGCCCGTTCCCACGATCAAACCCTTATCGTTCGCCATATGCAATAATATTTCACCACGAAGTCCGAGGGCAGAAACGGTTAAAATATACGGCGTACCCTCCACGGGCGACAATCTCACATACACCTCTTTATCGAGCAATTCCCACAATTTTTCGCGATAAGCCTTTAACCGTTCGAAATCGGTTTTCAAGTCTTTGAATTTACTTTCGGCAGCGTATTCGAATTGTTTGATACCGAACGTATTTTCCGTTCCACTACGTCTGCCGCTTTCCTGACCGCCACCGAGAATATACGGCGGTAAAGTCAACGATTTACGCTTAATCAATGCCCCAACGCCTTTCAAGCCTCCGATCTTATGCGCGCTAATCGAATACAAATCCACTTCCTTACAAAGCTTAAAAGGAATTTTTCCGTATGCCTGCACGCCGTCGCTATGAAAGATCGTACGCGGATTTTTCTGCTTTACCAGCTTGGCAATCGCGTTGATATCGTTGATCGAGCCCATTTCGTTATTCACGTGCATCACGGACACAAAGCTCGTTTTTTCGTCCACGAGTGAAAGCAATTTTTCCACGTCCACCCGACCGTGCTTTTGCAAGGGCGCATAGCGCGGCTCTGCCACGCCACGGTTTTTGAGTTCCGCAAACGCCGCAAACACCGCCGAGTGCTCGCCTGCGGTCGTTACGGCGTTACCGCGCCGTGCAAACGAAAAGATCGCCTGATTATCCGATTCCGTACCGCACGAGGTGAATATAAGCTCAAACGCCGTTTCGTCCGCGACCTTGGAAAGCAAAGCGGAGCGTGCCGTTTTCAGCTCGCCCTGCATTGCGTAGCCCTCGTTATAGAGTGCCGAGGGATTATAAAATTTTTCTTCCGCGTAAATCCGCGCTCTTTCGAATGCCTCTTGCAAAGGTTTCGTGGTCGCGGCGTTATCCAAATAGATCATAGCTTTACTTTTGTTTTCTCTCTTGCATTACGTAATCGCTTTCCAAAACGCTGCGCTTTGCAAATTTCATAATATTCATTAAAAGGTTTTCTCTGCACTCCAAAATAAACAGCTTTTTACCGTTATAATTTGCCAGCACGTACATAAAAAACTTGCCCTCCGTCGCCTCGTCGTTGGGCGTACAGATCACCTGTTTCGTCATCGGGTCGGCTTTCAAACGCTCGTAAGAAGAATTGTCGATATCGCCGACTTGAATCATATCTTCGCAATCGATACGGGCAACCAACTTACGACGGTTTATATTAAATACTTTGGAAATACGCAATTCTCCCGACACGAAACAATAATCGTAGCTCACGTTAAAGCGCGATTTCAGTTTATAAAACACAAACCAAGTGGCAAGGCTGGATAATCCAAGCACGCCGATAAACCCGAAAAAGAACTGCCAAACCTTTGCCTCGTCCGTCGTTGCCTGCCAAGGGAAATTGAATAAAAACGTAATCAAAAGCAAAATAGCGATAACCATAAATACAACCGAAACGATATGCAAAATCCGATACGTCCTCGCACCCCGTCTGGAATTTTTATCTACCGCGCTTTCCTCATAAAAAGCGTCCATCTTTTTTCCTCCTTAACTTGCCGTTAAATTTCCAGCATACCCTCGTACACCGTTTTCACGTTGCCCATCAGCTCCACGTCGCCGTCGGAATGATAATTCACCGTCAGATCGCCGCCGCGCAGTTTCACCGTTACGTTGGTATCTTTCTCGCAATAACCACTCAGCACCGCCGCAACGACCGCCGCACAAGCGCCCGTGCCACAAGCCCACGTTTCACCGCTACCGCGCTCCCAAACGCGCATTTTGATCGTTACTTTATTCACGACGCGGATAAATTCGGTGTTGATGCCCTTAGGGAAATATTCACAATTTTCAAACTCCGAGCCGATCGCCTCGACGTTGACGGCGTCCACCTTATCGCTGAAAATCACACAATGAGGATTGCCGACGTTCACGAGCGTAACCTTATATTCCAAACCGCCCACGTTCACCGTTTTCCCAACGATCTGCTCTTCTTTGAATACGCAAGGAATTTTCTCGCCTGCAAGCTCGACCTTACCGAGATTTACGCTCGCCGAATTGACCTTACCGCCAAAGGAATATACCTTTACGTCCTTTACCCCTCTCGCCGTTTCGATCTTCATTTCCGTTTTTCGAACGATTCCCTTTTCATAGAGGTATTTGCCGATACAGCGAATCGCGTTACCGCCCTGCGGCGCTTCCGTGCCGTCTTTATTAAACACGCGCATTTTCGCGTCTGCGATATCGGAATTTTCAATGAGCGCAATACCGTCGCCGCCGATACCGTAGTGTGGCAACACGTAGTTCACGGCAATCGATTCGGGACAGGTGATCTTACCGTCGCGGTTGTCAAACACGATATAATCGTTACCGCACGATTGCATTTTCGTAAAGTTTAATTTGAGCTTTTCAGTGCGCAACGCGTTTATATCCACGAGTTCGGTGTTATCCTCGGTGAACTTACTTGCAATAATATCCGCGAGCGCGTTCGCCGTATCGAGCGAGGTAAGCACCGTAATACCGAGCAATATCGCGTGGTGATGCAAACGGATAAAGTCGTTGATCGATTCCATATCCGTTTTACCCGTATACACGATATAATCGATTTTACCCTCGTCCATAAGCTTGATTACGGTGTCCGTTGCGGAAAGTCTTTCCACCACCGAGCAATCAATTCCCAGATCGTTGATGACTTTCGCCGTACCTTTCGTTGCGTACATGGTACAACCCAAATCGCCGAATTTCTTTGCGATCGTCAAAAGATCGAGCTTATCGTTATCGTTTACCGTCATATATACGCCAACGGGACGTCGATCGGAGGGATGACACATCTTAAAGCCTGCCGAAACAAGACCTTTGAACATTGCCTCTTCTAGCGTTTTACCGATACCGAGCACTTCGCCCGTCGATTTCATTTG
>JAZNEZ010000054.1:0-3204 GCA_045588875.1 Candidatus Scatosoma sp.
TCATTACGATAAATATGATTGGGCTTATAATTGTGATTATACCTCGGCTATAAACGAATCATGTAAACGTATATCCTATTTATTTTCCACAAACGGAGCCGCGATTGGCGATTATGTAGTGTCTTCGGAAAGAATAAAAAAATATGTAGAAAGCTACAATAAGAGTTTTACGGACGGATATATTAACATAGCTGGCAAAACGTTAAGCCACGATTTGTTTGAAAAATTCCTTGCAAGTGATCGTGCGGCTGTTCCGTATGTCGGCGACGATATTCACCATAAGCTTTTTGAGTTCGATGCAGATGATACTTTCGATTTATTGAATTACGACGAAACACATAGTGGCTGGCACAAATTCTTTGCTAAATTATTTGGACTTGCACCAAGTGAAACAGATCAAAGCTATAAGGACATATCTCCGATACATATTGTAACCGAAGAAGAAATGGCAAAGGACAATCTTGCCACGACTCTTCTTATAAATGGTTCGGAAGATAAGTTGGGAGATTTTAGGGATTTTTATGAAAAATCTACGTCTGCCGAAGATAAAACGGTGGTATTATTTAGGTTTGCGCAAACGGATTATATGACTTTGCCCGTTATGGCGTACAATCGTTCTACTGGTACGAATTTAAGTAAAACGTACGGAAAAGATACTTATATTGTTCAAGAAAGCGTATTTTTGAATTTTGATATTATTCAACTGACATTTCGCAAAAATGGGGTAGATACCGTTATCCCTGTTGTAGCGAGCCCGCTTGATATTTATAACGAGATTGAGCTTCCAACGAAGGATTGCGAATGTATCCCGTTCATAAGTGTAAAATGCAACTACGACGATAAATGCGAGTGTTTCGGTTTGGGTTGTCAAAAATGGCGTATAGTGGCAGGGGCGATAGGCATTATCATTCTGTTCCCCGTGCTGTATATAATCACATACCCGATTAGACTACTATTCAGGGGTGCAAATTCGTTAGCAAAAGCCGAACGTAAGCGAAGAAATAATAATAAGAAAGAATAAAAGGAAAGCCGCTCTGACTACATTCGGAGCGGCAAGGGTGGAAAGATATGAGTAGGCGAAAACGATACATAAAGGGTAAAGTTTATGAAACGAATGATAAAATACTTGTTGGGGGTAAAGGAAAAAAGCGCAAAGTAGTTTCTATGGGTAACGATAGAAACAATATGGCTGTACGCCGTATTTCTTCATTATATGATAATAAAGGCAAGAAAAAAGGCAGGCTTATTCCGATAGAAAAATACCCTGACATACCAAAACCGAGTGGGGTTGAGGATAAAACGTTTCGCAAGACCGTGAGTGGCAAACCCATTCAAGAAAAATATTTAGGTAAAACAAATACTCGTCTTAATAAATGGGATATGGACAGAATACGGCGTGGGAAATCTAAACCAAAAAAATAAGGGCAACGACTGTTACCCTTTATTGTGATTAGACTTAATGTCTGGTCGGAACACCCCGACGTCACATTTATTATTATATGCGATAAACAGGAGAAAGTCAAGCAGAAATGTTGAAATTTTTGAAAAAACTTTTAAGGATTGCAATCTACGTTGTCGTGATCGCTGCGATCTGGTACGTAATCACAACGGGACAAAAAGTATTTTAACGGTAAAAAGGAAATGAAAGAAAAGACGAAACAAGCAAAACTGAATATAAAAACGGCATATGCGTGGTTGACGGTGTTGCTCATCGGCGTGTCGATCGCGTTTTCAATCTTTCGTTTTCAGCCGGTATTCACGCGTATGGTGCAGGCGATCGAGGATCTGCTTTTATCGATTGCATACTATTTCACCGAGCTGTTTTGGACGGGTGGAATTATAACGCCGACGGTAGGGAACGTTCCCGAGGGGCTGGAATTATTATTGCCTTTGGAATGGGAAGAATTTTGCGCACAGCTGGAAACGTGGGGACAGCTATTGATTAGCAAAGACAATCTGAAAGAAAGTTTCAACGATCTGCTGTTAAACGTGGCGAACGCTGCGGAATTTATTTGCTTGTTTTCGCCGGTAGGGTTAATTTTGATATGGTACTTATTGAAAATGTATGCCAAGCCGAACAACGATTACACGCACGAAACGAAACCGCTCCGCGCGTATAAAAAAATGGAAGATATCTTGTATTATCCAACGAAGAGATTTATCGTGGGATATATCGAGTATCTGAAAGAGCACGTGCGCTTGTGGCGCGTTATAGCGTTGATATGGCTTTACAACCTGAACGTATTGACGATTCTCGTAGAGGTTATCGCGTATTATATGTATTTCCTCGTAGAATTTTTCGAAATACATTCCTTCTACGCGCAGCTTGTCAAGCTGGTATGTGATTTAAGCGTGCCGGTTGCATTCCTGCCTTGGTGGGCGTGGGTGATTATCGGATATAAGGTATTTCATTATTTTCGCCAAAAAATTGGAATGGCTGCACTTCGATATTTTGAGGCTTGCAACCGTACGTTCTTGTCGGTATATCTGGGCGCGCTGTTTTTGGTGGGCAAACAGCGATCGAAGAAAACGACGATCATCACGGATATGGCTATGTCGCAGGAAGTTATATTCCGTGAGCAGGCAATGGAGAAGTTGTCGACGCGGGACAAGCAATTTCCGCATTTCCCGTGGGAAAAGCTTGAAATATTCTATAAAACAGCAATGGAAAACCATACGTTGCCAACGCTGGCAAAATGGCGACGATTCATTCGCTTGCTCCGCGATTGCTTTTACCAAGAGCAAAGAGGAATGGGAGCCAATGCCAAGAGGAAGCGTCTTCAAAAATTGCGTCGTAAGTACGGCTATATGTGGAGCGATTTCATATTCGAGTACGATTTCAAGCGTTACGGCTTAACCTATAACGACAATCTGACGGTGATCAACGTATTCGAGGCGATCGAGGGCTACGTGCAAATGTATTACATATACGCCGCGCCTACGACGTTGTTGTTTGGTAACTATCCGATCAGAGCGGACAAGCTGATTGAGGACAATGGGAATTTCCCCGAGCTCATAGACGATTTCTTTTCCCGAAATCCGGAGAACGCGGAGGAAGAATCGCAGTATAATCACATTCCGAATTTAGACGGTTTCCGTTTGGGAGAAGTTTACGACGAAACGGATCCGTATATTAACTCTTTTGAGATAGGCGTTCTGAACGGGGACGAATGGGCGAAAGAGCGCGGCAATCAGAACACGAAC
>JAZNEZ010000055.1:0-2993 GCA_045588875.1 Candidatus Scatosoma sp.
TCCTGCGATCATACGGAGCGTAGTGGATTTACCGCAACCGGAAGGGCCTACGAGTACGATAAATTCTTTATCTCTGATATCGAGACAGAAATCGAACACAGCCTGTACGCCGGAGGGGTACACTTTGTTAATGCCTTTCAGCAAAAGTCCTGACATAATCTTTTCTCCTCCTAATGGAAAGTCAAATTTTTTGATACTACTATTTTACTACATCTGCAAAAAAATTACAATGGACAAAATTCACAAACTTGTCCGTTTCGATTGTATACTTTGCACAAGTTTCCCCGTTTGCAAGGAACAAACGGCTTTTTCTTTTGTTTACATCTTTTCAAAACGCTCGATCGGAGACACGAAAATGGTCGCGCCGCCCACCAAAACTTCCGCTTTATAATATCCGAACGCCGGCACGCCTGCGCTCACCACCGAGGGGATAGGCTCCATTCTCTGCGCGCAATGCTTGCGTATGAGCGCGATCGCCGCATCCACCTTGTCGTCCTCCGTGCCGATAAGTAAAGTAACGTTGCCCGACCTCAAAAAGCCACCCGTCGTCGCCATTTGCGTGAAAGAGAATTTCTCCTCGGCAAGCGCGTCGCACACCTCGCCCGAATCCTTTTTATTTACGATAGCCGTAATCATTTTCATATATATTTCCCACCTTTTATTATGAAACCGTTTTTCCCGTGGCGGTATACAAGCTATACCACTCCTCTCTCGTGAGCTCAATCTCCGCCGCCGCGCAAGCCTCGCGCATACGCTCGGGCGAGGTCGTGCCCGTGATTACCTGCATTTTTGCAGGGTGGCGCAAAATCCAAGCAAACGCGATCGCCGTGGGCGTAGCGTTATATTTTTCCGCCAACTTTTCAAGCTCGGCGTTCAGCTCGGGGAATTTTTCGTTCCCGATAAACACGCCCTCGAAAAAGCCGTACTGCAACGGCGACCAAGCCTGCATCGTGATATTTTTCAAACGGCAATATTCCAGCGCGTCGCCTGCGCGAATCACCGCCTCGTCTTTAAGCGTATTCACGTTCACGCCGCCGTCCACGAGCAGGGTATGTCCGAGCGAAAACTGCATTTGGTTCACTGCCACGTCCACGCCGCATTTTTCAAGCATTCGTATCTGTGCCGCCGAAGAATTGCTCACGCCGAACGCGCGCACCTTTCCTGCCGCACGGAGCTTTTCAAACGCCGCCGCCACCTCTTCCGGCTCGATCAGCGCGTCGGGACGGTGCAAGAGCAACACGTCGATGTATTCCGTTTTCATACGTTTTAAGCTATTCTCCGCAGAGGTCAAAATATGTTCAGCGGAAAAATCGTAATATTTACCGAAATCAGCGTAGCGTATACCGCACTTGGTCTGCACGATATACTCCTCCCGTTTTAAGCCCAAATCCTTGACTGCCACGCCGAATACCTTTTCGCAATCCCCTTTGGCGTAGATATCGGCAAGATCGAAAGCGTTCACGCCCGAACGCACCGCCTCCACGATCAGGCTTTCCGTTTGCTGTAAGGGCTTGTCGGCAATCCGCATACAACCCATCATAATACGCGAAGCATTGATCCCTCGCACGTTCGTATATTTCATAATACGCTCCCTCCTTTTCTTTTATAATAACATATTTTTCCTGTTTTGTCAATCGCTCGTCAAAACTTTCTTTATTCTTTGAACGGCGCGTAGTATTCCCTGCCTCGCTGTGTTTCCACACGCCCTTGCATATAATCGACAAGATCGCGAATAAAGTTTTCTTCTTCCGTCTTTTTCACCGCGACTGCAAAGCGCACTTTTTCGCCGTAATCGGTAGAAAGCAGGGAGCAGGTATGCGTTGAAATATATTTTTGCACTCCGTCCACACCCGTATAATCGACTGTAAGCGCATACTCCACGCACACTTCCATTAAACGCACGTCCGCTTTATCGAGGTTCTCTGCCACCGACGAGGAATAGGCACGCACGAGCCCCCCTGCGCCGAGCTTGACGCCACCAAAATACCGCACCACCGCCACCGCGGTTTCGAATAGCTTTTTCGCTTTTAACACTTCCAGCATAGGCACGCCTGCCGTGCCCTGCGGCTCGCCGTCGTCGGAAAAGCGCTGTAAATTACCGAGTTTATCGGAAATAAAAGCGAAACAAACGTGCGTGGCAAGCGTGTGTTTCGAGCGCACCTCTGCAATAAACGCCCTCGCCTCCTCCTCGCTTTCCACGTGCGCGGAGTAGGTGATAAACCTCGATTTTTCGATTGTTTTTTCGCTTTCACAGCGACCGTACACCGTACGGATCGACTTTTCCATATTCTCGTTCCTTTTCCAAAAAAGGGCGGTGTGTTCCGCCCTCTTTTTTATTTTACGATAATCTTCAAATGTACCTTTTTGCCCTTATGCAAAACAAACTCGTTGGAGGGCAGAGGCATATTCACGTCCGTTACTTTCGTTTCGTCCACGGAAACGCCGCCCTGCTCGATCAATCTGCGTGCCTCGCCCTTGGATTTGGCAACGCCTGCCGCGACCATTGCGTCTACGACCGTTTGAGCTCCCGTAACCTCTTTCGTCAAAAGCCCCGCGTTGCCGCCGCCGAACGCCGCCTGCGCCTGACTTTGCGCGAGCGTTGCTTTCTCTTCGCCGTGTACTTCTTTCGTAAGCTCGAACGCCAGCGTTTCTTTCGCCTTATTGATGCGCTCGTCTTTATAACGGCAAAGTTCTTCGATTTGATCAAGCGGCAGGAACGTGAGAAGCTTTAAGCACTTTTCCACGTCCTCGTCGTTGATATTCCGCCAATATTGATAAAACTCGTAAGGCGTAGTCTTATTCTCGTCCAACCAAACCGCGCCTTTCGCCGTCTTGCCCATTTTCTTACCGTCCGAGGTCGTCAAAAGGGTGAACGTCATTGCGTAGGCAGGTTTTTGCTCCTTAATACGAATCAGGTTTGCACCTGCCAAAATATTATTCCATTGATCGTCGCCACCAAGCTCCAACGCGCACCCGTACTTTCTGTAAAGCAC
>JAZNEZ010000056.1:0-2753 GCA_045588875.1 Candidatus Scatosoma sp.
CGATCACGCCTAGCTCGTTCATTTTTTTCACCGCGGCTTTTCCAAAATCGGTGAGTCCGCGCAGGGCGACGGGTTTTTCGCCTTTATAGAGATTGGGATAACCGAGGCTGTTGGGATAGTTCCAAGTCAAACATACCATACACACGCCGAGCTCGTAAAGCTTTTGCAGTTTTTCAAAGCTTTCCCCGATCGGACAACCGTCCTCTATCGTCAGCAGGGCAGAGATAACGCCGTCTTTTTGATTTTGCATTAAGTCGGCGTAGGAATAAGCAGGACGCAAACGGGTACATTTTTTCAGCTCGTCGTAATAAAGGGCGATCATATCGGTGCATTTTTCAAAGCGACATTCCCCGTTATTCGATACGAACATCGCAAAGCATTGCGCCATATAACCGCCATAAACGAGTTTTTCCTCGTCCACCTGCAAAGAAGATTTTTTTAAGGAGAACTTTTTGTCTTTGGTTTGATCGATCGCCCAAACGGTGTCGCAATGCAAATCAAAAATCATTTATTTCCCTTTATAATTCTAAATTTTTCAACAGCTCGGCAACTTTTTGTTCCTTATCCATCGAAACGACTTGATTAAATTCCCGAATGGAATTTTTGGCTCTTCCTTTAATGAAAAGAAGATTAAACCAACGCCTAATCAAATAAAACGGATATAAGATCGGACATTTTTTCAAACTTGGATATCTGCTTTTCAATTCTCCATACGGCATAAAAATACGCGACAATATGTAACGTATTTTTCCTTTTTTCGTACTTTTTATTGCAACGCTATTCTCCGAGTTGCCGTACACACCGCCGTGCAGGATATAATTTTCCATTTCAACGCATACATGGGTAGGTTCTTTGCCTTCCAGCCAAGCCTCGCAAAGCGTTTTCGCATTCTCCGCAAACGCTTTCAGTTTGCCCTCCGTAAGCAATGCGTTCAGCTTTTCTTTATCCAAAGAAAATTTCTTTTCTATAATCCAAAAATCGATAAACGGACGAATACCGCAACCGCCAAGCACAAAATGCTTTGCCGTATGCGCAATATGGTAGAAATAAAATAATTCGTCCGTCATTTTGCGCCCGTAAGTCCCCTCTTGCACGGGAAGAGTAGTATCCCACAGTTCCAAAAGCACCTTGTTCACGGCAGGCGACACGTTGTCCTCAATCAAATCGTAATGCAATTCCAAATGCACGCCGCTTTCGGAAAACATCTGCATATCGTGTGAGCTCTTACCATCGTTGCGATAATTCAGTTTCTCCACAATCACAGTCGCCGCCCTTTCCAGATCGCACTCCTGCACGTAGATATCAATATCACAGCTCGTGCGCATCCAAGGCTCGGGATAAAACGCACGCAAAACGGAGCCCTTTAACGGCATATACGGCACTTTTGCCTCTTCCAAAACTTCGCAAATTCTTTCCAACTCGTATTGCAACTGTTCGTAGCGGAACACCGCCATTTGCAGTTGCTTGGAAAACGCCTGCCCCGCGGGGGAATTTCTGTCGACGAGCCCGTTTTTGAGCAACGCGTCGGCAACCAAATGCACTACGTCGTGCGCCTTGGAAAGCCCGTAAAGCCCTTGTAAAATTTCGGGTACGATCGCCGACTTCTCTTCATCCGAAAGCGCCACGCCACAAATTTCGTAGCGTAGCAAAGCAAATAATACGTTTTGCACTTGTACTTTTTCCATCGTTCGTCCCCCTTATTTACGACGACTTATCAATTTTTCGCCGCGATCACTTCCACCTCAACTTTCACGCCCTTGGGCAGGTCTTTCACCGCCACGCACGATCTGGCAGGCTTTTCCGTGAAGTATTTCGCATACACCCCGTTAAACGCCGCAAAATCGCCTATATCGGCGAGAAAACAAGTCGTTTTGATTGCCCTTTCAAACGAACTGCCTGCCGCCGCGAGCACTTCGCCGAGGTTTTTCATAACCTGCTCCGTCTGCTCCTCGATCGTAACCGCCTCCACGTTGCCCGTTTGAGGGTTAATGGGGATCTGCCCCGACGTAAACACGATCTCTCCGCAGTCGATCGCCTGTGAATACGGCCCGATCGCCGCAGGTGCTTTTTCCGTTGCCACTTTCTTTAATCGCATAAGTTTTTCCTCCTGAAAATGATTATAATAACGTAAATCCGGCACGTCGCAACGCGTTTTTGATCTGTGCGATATGCTCGAAATTCCTCGTTTCCAAACCCACACGGAGATAACAGCCGTTCACGTCCGAACCCTCGCTCGAACGCTCGTGATATACCTCGGTAACGTTGCCGCCAAGATCGGAAATAATCTGCGACACCCCTTTCAATTGCCCCGGTTTATCTACTAGTTCGATCATCAACTGACAGCTCCTGCCCGACATCAAAAGTCCGCGACGGATCACGCGCGATAAAATGGTTACGTCGATATTACCGCCCGAGAGTACGCACACCGCCTTTTTCCCCGTGAGATCGACCTTTTTGAACATTGCCGCCGCCACGGACACCGCGCCTGCGCCCTCGGTTACGAGCTTGTGCTTTTCCATAAGCGCCAAAATCGCCGCGGAAATTTCGTCGTCGGACACGGTTACGATCTCGTCCACGTACTTTTGACAAAGCTCGTAGGTCAAATCCCCTGGCTTTTTCACGGCAATACCGTCCGCAATCGTCGAAACGGAAGTCAACCCTTCCAGCTTACCCTTTTCCATCGCGTTTTTCATCGAAGGCGCGCCCGCCGCCTGCACACCGTACACTTTTGCATGCGGATTCAGCGTTTTAAT
>JAZNEZ010000057.1:0-3041 GCA_045588875.1 Candidatus Scatosoma sp.
AAGAAAGAAAAATAAATATTTTCCAACCGAAATAATTCCATACGAGCACCACACAGGGCATAATCGCTTTTGCAAACCATTTCTCCCACGCCGTACCGAAAAGTGCCGTACTACCAAAGATTTCAATTTCGGGAAACGCAAAAACGAGCAATACCACGCCCAGCTCGGTGATCGCAAGCCCGATCAAGCTGATAAACGCAAACACGGCGAACGGTTTTTTCGAACGCACGCCGATCTTCTCTTTCGTCGCGCGGAATACGAAACGCACGGAAAGCACCCAGTTGACGAGCATTCCCACGCCAAACCCAAGCGCGGTGGCAAGCACGAGCGAGATCGTGCCCCACTTTGGAGGAAAGATAAACGCGTCGAATACCCAAAACACAAGGTAATCGACGAGGGTTGCCGTTGCCCCCACGAGCAGAAATCGGCATATTTCCCAAAATAATTGTCCTTTCGTTTGTTTTTGCATATTCCCTCGGTCAATCAGCGTTTGCATTATTATACCATTTATCGCCGAATTTGTCAAATAAAGCCGTGCTTTCGATTTGTCGAAAGCACGGCTTTTATATTGATTATTTCACTTCTTCTTTCTTTTCGGCGTTTGCGTAGTTGCCGATATATTGCGGCGTTACGCTCTTGTACGATTTTGTACCCGTACCAGCCGGAATGAGCTTACCGATAATAACGTTTTCTTTCAAGCCAACGAGGTAATCGCGCTTGGTGCGGATCGCCGCCTCAGTGAGTACTCTCGACGTTTCTTGGAAAGACGCCGCCGAAAGGAAACTATCCGTAGCAAGCGCGGCTTTCGTGATACCGAGCAGAACACGTTTCGCAAGCGCCGGTTTACCACCTTTCGCAAGCGCTTTCGCACTTTCGTCTTGGAAGGTTACCATATCTACGAGTTCCCCAGGGAGCAGGTTGGTGTCGCCTGCGTTCTCTACGCGCACCTTTTTCAGCATCTGACGAACGATGATTTCCACGTGCTTGTCGTTGATCTCAACGCCCTGCGAACGGTAAACCGATTGTACCTGTTCAAGGATATAATCCTGCACGCCCTTGACGCCCTGTACGCGGAGAATATCTTGGGGATATACGCTACCTGCGTTCAAAAGTACCCCAGGGGTTACCTTTTCGCCCTCTTTCACCTTGATTTCGGCGTTGAAAGGCAACGTGTATTCTTTCTTCAACTCACCCGTCGTTTCGTCCGTGATCTTGATATGTTTCGAACCGTCGGAGTCGTCGATGGAAACGATACCGTCCACCTCGCAAACGGTTGCACAGCCCTTGGGTTTTCTTACTTCGAACAGCTCTTCGACACGGGGCAAACCTTGCGTGATGTCGCCCGTCGCTGCGATACCGCCGGTGTGGAACGTACGCATGGTAAGCTGCGTACCAGGTTCGCCGATAGACTGCGCCGCGATCGTACCGACTGCCTCGCCCACCTGCACGGGGAGCGTCGTCGCCATATTCTTACCGTAGCACTTCGCGCACACGCCGAATCTCGACGAGCAACCGAAGATGCTGCGAATGGAAACTTCCGAAATTCCTGCTTTCACGATCTCGTCCGCCTCTTTCTCGTCAATGAAAGAGTTCATAGCCACGAGCAGGTTGCCGTTCGCGTCTTTCACGTCCTCTGCCGCAAATCTGCCGAGAATACGCGATTTCAAGCCCTCGATCTCTTTGCCGACGACGTCGTAGATCGCTTTCACTTTCATACCCTGCGGCTTTCTGCCTGCACAGCAATCCTCTTCACGAACGATAATCTCGTGCGATACGTCGACAAGACGACGGGTAAGATAACCGGAGTCCGCCGTTTTCAAAGCGGTGTCGGTCAAACCTTTACGTCCACCGTGCGAGGAAATGAAGTATTCGAGAACGGAAAGACCGTTTCTGAAACACGATTTAACGGGTACTTCGATCTTTTTACCTTGGGGGTTAACCATTAGACCACGCATACCTGCAAGCTGCTTAATCTGGTCGATCGAACCACGCGCGCCCGAATCCGCCATCATCCAAATAGGGTTGAACTTATCCTCTTCACCCTGCTTTTTCAAGAGGCTCGCCACTTTATCAGTCGCCGCGTCCCACTGCGCGATTACCGCGCTGTATCTCTCTTCTTCGTTGAGTAAACCACGCGCGTATTTCTTCGCGATCTTGCTCACTTCTTGCTCCGCGTTTTCGATAATCGTTTCCTTTTCCTGCGGAATCTTCATATCGAATACGGAAGTCGTCAAAGCGGCGAGCGTGGAATACTTATAGCCGCGCTCTTTCATCGCGTCGAGCACGTACGACGCCTTGGGCGCTTTACCCGTTCTGAACGACGCCTCAACGATACGCGACAGGTGCTTTTTACCGATTGCACGCGCGCTACCGATAAATTCGGTGTCGAGTTCTAACCGCAAGTACGCTTCGGGCGTTTCGCGCTTGACGAAACCGAGGTCTTGGGGAAGTCCCTCGTTGTAGATCAAACGACCGATCGTCGTCTTGATCACACCCGAAACTTCGAGCTTGCCCGTCTTTTCGTTGCGACGCACCACCGCGCCCTTGATAGGCGTTTCGCCCGCTTTGTTTTCCACGGGGCAAACGTAGGGCAGGGGCAGATCGTCGAACTTGCCCTCGGGCAGTTCTACGACGCGTTTAAGATACATTTCGTCCTGCTCGTGCGCCACTTTGTTCTGATAAGCGAGAATCGCCTCGTTTTCCGACGAATAGATGGGAGGGATATACTCCTCGCCGTTCTCGTCAAGGCGTCCCTGCTCGTCGTATTTTTTACCCTCTTCGCGGCGTTTGATCGTCAGGCAGTAAGCGCCGATAATCATATCCTGCGTGGGCGACATAACCGATTTACCGTCGGCAAGTTTCAAAATGTTATTTGCCGAAAGCATCAAGAATCTTGCCTCTGCTTGCGCCCCTACGCTCAAAGGAAGGTGCACTGCCATTTGGTCGCCGTCGAAGTCGGCGTTGAAAGGTCCGCAAACGAGCGGCGAAATTTTAATCGCACGTCCCTCGATCAAAACGGGCTCGAACGCCTGAATGGACAG
>JAZNEZ010000058.1:0-4738 GCA_045588875.1 Candidatus Scatosoma sp.
TCTTCCTAAGACCGCTTGGCCTCCGACTTGTAGGCGGTGTTTTTTATAAATCGTCCGCGTCTTGAACGGGGACTTCTCTTTTATTTTTCGGTCTGCCCGTATAACTGCCGTTCACGTCTGTTTCCGAAGGCTCGGGGAACAGCTCCAAAGCGCGTTTGGTGGGGGCAGGGGTTTGGCGAGCGCGTTTTTTAGTCGTTGTTGCCGCCATGGTTGTAAGAATGGTTTTCACCGTTTTTGTTGTTGCCGCAGTTCTTGTTGCCACAGTTTTTGCTGCCGCAATTTTTTGCTTTTTGGTTGTTGTTCTGGTTGTTGTTTTGATTGTTTTTCATAACTTAAAAATCTCCTTTATAATATAAAAATGGAAAAGCCAACGCCGAGCCGATAAGGTATTTTCGCTTTCGGTTTATTCCCGAACGCCCTCGAAAGGTAAATGCAAATCGACGTAGCCCTGCTCCGCTTTACAAAGCGGACAAACCTTCCACGCCTCTTCCGCTACGTGCATATAACCGCACTCGCTGCAAATCCAAAGAATAGGTTTATCGCATTTGTACAGCGTTCCGTTTTTCACAGCCTCGCAAAGATATTGAAAGACGATCTTATGTTGCCGTTCGACTTCCGCTACCATTCTATACAACGCGGCGATATCTTCAAAGCCCTCTTTCTGTGCGGTTGCGGCGAAAGTGGGATAGATGTCCTCCGATTCGTTCTTCTCGTCCGTCGATGCGAATTTCAAGCCCTCGACGAGCGTGCCTGCGTGAAAGGGATACCCTGCGTCAAATTCAATATTGTCGCGACTACCCGTTTTTTCGATAATCTTATTGAAAAACTGCGTTGCGTGTACCGTTTCGTTTTTAGCGATCGTGCGCACCGCGTCCGCGAGCGTTTTCAACTTTTCCTGCATAGCAAGCTTTGCGATCATCTGATAACGCATACCTGCCTGACATTCGCCCGCGAAAGAACGGGCAAGGTTTTTGAAAGTTTCCGTGTTTTCAAATTGCATAAATAAAACTCCTGATCAAAGGCGTTGCCTTTTGATGGCAGTATGCGTGAAAAAAGTTGCGTTTATACGGCGCGGTTTTTGGGAAATGCAGGTAAAACGCTTGCCAAAACTCGCTTTGAAGAGTAAAATATATAAGGATAGAGGTGGCAATTATGTTTAATATCGTACTCGTAGAACCCGAAATACCCCAAAACGCCGGCAATATCGCGCGTACCTGCGCCGCCACGGGCACGCGGCTGCATATGATCCGTCCGCTCGGCTTTGAAATCACCGATAAATACCTTAAACGCGCCGGCTTGGATTATTGGTATCTCGTGGACGTATTTTATTACGACTCTTTCGAGGAACTCCAAGCGCAAAACCCCAACGCGCGCTTTTTCTATTTCACAACGAAAGCGCGGAATCGGCATAGCGACGTGCAATTTCAAGACGGGGATTTTCTCGTATTCGGCAAGGAAACGAAAGGCTTGCCCGAAGAATTACTGATGAAAAACGAACAGTTTTGTTTGCGTATTCCTATGTTTGAAAAGGCGCGCTCGCTCAATTTGAGCAATTCCGCGGCGATCGCCCTTTACGAGGCGCTCCGTCAAAACGATTATCCCAACCTTTTAGAGGCAGGGGAATTGCACGAACATAAATGGAGTGATAAAGAGGTATAATTTCATAAAATTCTGTCAATAACTTCCGTGTGGAAAAACCACGGAGGTTATTTTTTTATGAAAAAGGTTTGCATAATTTTTTTATTGTCAATCATAATAAGTTTAACGGCGCTCGGTTTTTCGGGCGCACTTAGCGGCTCTTCCGAAACGAACGGATATCTGCGTATTCATATTCGCGCCGATTCCAACGAAAGCAGGGCGCAGGCGGTGAAATACCTCGTTCGCGACGAAATCGTGGACTATCTCACCCCCCTTGTTTCTAATTACGAAACGAAAGACGAGGCGATGCAGGGCGTGGAAAACAATCTTGGCGCTCTCAAACGGGTGGCGGAAAGAGTACTTGCCCAAAACGGCTTTTCCTACGGCGCAAAAGCAAGTTTGAAAACGGAAAGCTTTCCCACGCGCGTTTACGAGGGGTATACTCTGCCCGCCGGTGAATACGTCGCGCTCATTATCGAGCTAGGCGAGGGGAAAGGGGATAACTGGTGGTGCGTGGTTTATCCGCCCCTGTGTTTTGCGGCGCAAAGCGGCGAGAACGTTATTTATAAAAGTAAGATTGCGGAAATCATTGAGCGTTGGAAAACGGGGGGAGCAGGTACGCGTTGAGCTTTTTACATACAGGAGGAAAGAGTATGAAAAAGTCAATCAAAAAAGGTGTTTTGACGGCGGCGCTTGCCGTTGCGCTCGCCCTGCCCGTGGCGGTGGGTGTGAGCGGCTCGATCAAGAGTGCAACGGTTACGCCCGAAACGCAAACGGAGCAGACGCTTGCGGTTGCTGTGCTCCGTCAAGGCGCAAAAGGCGGCGAGGTAAAAGAAGTACAACGCCGCTTAAAACTTTGGGGATATTATAACGGTAGCGTGGACGGTGTGTTCGGCGCAGGTACGCGCTCGGCGGTGATCGCGTTCCAAAAAAAGAACGGCTTGACTGCGGACGGTGTAGTCGGTAAAGCGACCTATAAGGCGCTTGGAATGACAGATTCTTATAATCTGCTCGCTGGCGGCGGCTCGACCACGCAAACGGGTGGTATGAACGGTTTTTCTAGCTCGGACGTATACCTGCTTGCAAGAACGATCCACGCCGAGGGTAGAGGCGAACCGTATACGGGGCAGGTAGCGATCGGCGCGGTGATACTCAATCGCGTACGCGACGCCGCATTCCCCAACACGATTTCGGGCGTAGTTTATCAAAGACACGCGTTTACGGCGGTTAGCGACGGTCAGATCAACCTTACGCCCAACGAAACGGCAATGAAAGCCGCGCGCGACGCGATCAACGGCTGGGATCCTACGGGCGGCGCGCTGTATTATTATAACCCTGCGGTGGCGACTAGCTCGTGGATCTTCGATCGGCAGACGGTTACCGTGATCGGCAAGCACGTATTTGCTATATAAGGAGGGAATGTGATGAAGAAAGAACAGAAAACGGAAGTCGCAACCAACGTTTCTTCGGGTGCGGAGAAAGTAGAGGTTGTGGAAAAGAAAGTAAAGAGTTCGCAAAAAACGCCCCAAGCCAACGCAACCAAGCTCGGCGGCGAGGAAAAAACGCAAAAAAGTAAAGCGGCAAAAGAAAACGCAGCGGCGAAAGCGCGCGTAGAGGCGGCTTTGAAAAAACAAGAGGCGAAAAAACGCCGCGCGGAAGAAAAAGCCAAAGCAAGAAAGGAAAAGGCGGCGGCAAAGAAGGCGCTCCAAGAAAAACGTGCGGCAGAGAGAAGAGCGTTACAGGAAAAACGCGCCGCTGAAAGAAAGGCGTTGCAGGAAAAACGTAAAGCGGAAAAGGACGCAAAGATCCGCGAGCGCGCGCATAAAAAAGCCAACCGCTCT
Source organism: Candidatus Scatosoma sp. (assembly GCA_045588875.1). Classification (GTDB taxonomy): domain Bacteria; phylum Bacillota; class Clostridia; order Christensenellales; family Borkfalkiaceae; genus Scatosoma. Next base: position 3,480 of record JAZNEZ010000058.1, read on the forward strand.
CAACAACGCTCGCGCGTGAAATCCAAACGCAATAACGATAAAAAGGAACGTAACTCCAACCGTCAGAAAGGCTACGGCGGCTGGCTCGCGGCGGTAATCGCCCTCGGCGCGGTAACGCTCGGTTTAACGACGGCGGTAACGCTCGGCGCGATCGATATGCGCCAGACCAAACAGGGCGTGGCGTCTAACCACCGTAGCACCACCTACGAGCTGATCGGTATTATGGAAAACGTGGATAACGATTTAGACAGAGTGCGTATTTCCGCAACCCCCGAACAGCAGGGCAGAATCCTTACCGATCTGTTGGTGCAAGCCCGACTTGCCGAGCTCGACCTTGAAAAAATGCCCATTAGCGCGGAAAAGGACAGAAACGTAACCATGTTCTTAAACCGCGTGGGTGCGACTTGCGAGCGTATGCTTGCCAAACTGCGCGACGGCGAAAGTTTAAGCGAACAGGATCAGGGGACGTTGCAACACCTGTACGAAGTCAATCACGGCGTGAGAGCGGAGATTGAAAAGCTCGCCTCGGAAATGACCGATCAAGATCTCACCGATTATCTTAAAAAAGGTACGGGTATGATCAAGGATATGCTCGACAGACTGGAAAAAATGACGCTCGACGAAAACGGTCTGCTCGGCGGTATGAAAGAGAAAATGGAGGGGGCAGTTAAGGGAAAAAATCCGCAAGTGCCTATGCCTGACGATAAGGGCGAGGCGAAAATCGATCCCTCCAAAGCCGAGGATCTTTGCACGAAGTATTTCGCGGATTATAAGATTACCGAATTTCAATGTATAGGAGAAACGGTGTCGCAAGAATACGGCGCGTATAACGTGCAGGGCTACGACGATAACGGTACGCTCCTGTTCGCGGAAATCGATTATAAAAACGGCGATTTGTTACGCTTTGATTATTACGAGGACTGTAACGAAGAAACGTTCGATTACGACAACGCAAAGCGTATTGCAGAGGAGTTTTTGGATAAGCTCGGCTACGACGATATGAAAGCCGTTCGCGTACGCGAAAACGGTACGAACGCCGACTTCACGTTCGTGTATGAGGACGACGACGTAGTGTTCTATCCCGACACGGTGAAAGTAAAGGTATGCCGTACGCGCGGTGTGGTGGCAGGCTTTGACGGCGTGAAATACGCACGCAACCACCGCGAACGTAAAGAAGTGGAAACGAACGTTTCCCTGCCCGAGGCACAGGCAAAACTGCATAAGGGCTTGGAAGTAAGCGGTGCGCGCCTCGTCGTTGT
>JAZNEZ010000059.1:0-2478 GCA_045588875.1 Candidatus Scatosoma sp.
AAGGACGATTCTTACAACCGATACAGCGTTTCGCCTCGTCGATCGCCATTTCCGCGGTGTAGCCGAGCGCGACTTCCTTAAAATTGCCGTTGCGTACCTTTGGATCTTGCGCAGGCATAGGATTTTTTAAGGGATTCATATTAAACTTTGCCATAATTATCGCACCTCCTGTTTGAAGAGATTGCACGTATCCTCTCTTTCGTGCGTTTCGAAATCGGAATACGTACGCGAACGGCTCATTGCCTCGTCGAAATCGATTTCGTGTCCGTCAAATTCCGGTCCGTCTACGCAGGCAAACTTCATTTGTCCGCCTACCGTCAAGCGACAACCGCCGCACATACCCGTGCCGTCGATCATAATCGGGTTCATACTCGCCACCGTTTTCACACCGTATTCTTTCGTCAGCGCGCAAACGAATTTCATCATAACGAGCGGTCCGATCGTGATAACTTCGTCGAACGTTTCTCCCCTTTCCAACATTTCTTTCAAAGGTACGCACACGTTGCCCTGTCTGCCGTAGCTACCGTCGTCCGTCATCATATGGAAATCTTTCGAAACTGCCTTGAACTCGTCTTCCAAGATCACGAGGTCTTTGGAGCGGAAACCGATAATAGACGTTACTTCCGTGCCCTGCGCTTTGAGTGCCTGCGCCACGGGGAGCGCGATCGCACAGCCTACGCCGCCGCCTACCACGCATACCTTTTTCAAACCCTCCACGTGGGTAGGTCTGCCCAAAGGGCCTACGAAATCGGGGATATATTCCCCTGCGTTTTTATGATTTAAGCGTTCCGTTGAGCCGCCGACGATTTGGAAAATGATCGTAATCGTGCCCTTTTCTCTGTCGTACCCTGCAATCGTGAGAGGTATTCTTTCACCGTCCTCGTCTACGCGCAAAATGATAAACTGACCTGCGCGCGCTTTCTTCGCTACGTACGGCGCAAGGATTTCCATTTGCGTAACCGTGGGATTGAGCGACTTTTTGCTGACAATCTGATACATTTTTACTGTTTTCTCCTTCTATAAATACTTCCACGCTCTATTATACAACGCACCGCGAAAATTGTCAAACCTTATTCTCGCCTTTCCCTCCATTTTTAATCGCTCAATCGATAAAAATTTAGCAAATAAATTTTTTCAGGCGATTTTTATTTTTTGCCCGTTTTCGTTTGCTTTTCATAAATGAAAGGTGTATAATGTTTGTCGAATTCAACGAAAGAGGCGTTAATTATGCAAGCTTTACTCTCTTTATCTATCGCGCTTTTAACAGGACTTATGCTTTCACGTCTTGCTAAAATAGCAAAGCTCCCTGCCGTTACTGCGTATTTGGTGGCAGGTATTTTGGTTGGACCTTACTGTCTGGGCGCGTTCGGCGTTTCAGGGCTTGGTTTTACTTCCAAAGCGGACATTGAATCGGTGTCTATTCTTTCCGACGTCGCGCTCGGCTTTATCGCGTTTTCGATCGGAAACGAGTTCCGTCTTTCTCAACTGAAAAAGATCGGCAGGCAAGCAACCATCGTCGGCGTGTTTCAAGCGGTCGTTACCACCATCGTCGTGGACGTCGCGTTGATACTTTTACACCTCGCTATGCCCGACAAGCTCTCCCTTTCGGCGGCGCTCGTACTCGGCGCGATCGCCTCTGCCACCGCGCCTGCCGCTACGCTTATGGTCGTGAAACAATATAAGGCGAAAGGGCCGGTAACCGATATTCTACTCCCCGTCGTCGCACTCGACGACGCCGTGGGGCTCGTGCTCTTCGCGATCTCTTTCGGCGTGGCGAAAGCGCTTAAATCGGGCGCGGCGTCTATTATTTCCATACTCGTCGAGCCCTTCCTTGAAATCGTGTTGTCCTTGGGGCTGGGCGCTGGAATGGGATTTTTGTTCAGTCTTTGCGAACGGTTTTTCCATTCCCGTTCCAAACGGCTTGCGGTGTCCGTGGGGTTCGTGCTGTTGACGATCGGACTTTCTATGCTTAAATTCAATATCGGCGGCGTACATATCGGATTTTCCTCCCTGCTCGTTTGTATGATGCTCGGCACGATCTTCTGCAATATCTGCGACTTTTCCGAGGAGCTTATGGAGCGTGTGGACCGTTGGACTGCGCCCCTGTTCGTCATTTTCTTCGTGATCAGCGGCGCGGAGTTGGAGCTTTCCGTGTTCGCCGATTTGATGATCGTGGTGATCGGGCTCGTGTATATTCTCAGCCGTTCGGCAGGGAAATACAGCGGCGCATATCTCAGCTCGAAAGCGGCGAAATGCGATGATAATATCGTGAAATATCTTGGCATTACCTTATTGCCACAAGCTGGCGTGGCGCTTGGTATGGCGAATATGGCAATGAGCTCTATTGAGCTTGGCGCGGAGGGTATGTTGATTGCGAACATCACGTTATTTGCGGTGCTGATCTACGAATTGATCGGTCCTGCGCTCACGAAAATGGCGCTCCTCAAAGCAGGCGATATCAATCCCGAGGGTTGGAGC
>JAZNEZ010000060.1:0-5278 GCA_045588875.1 Candidatus Scatosoma sp.
CACGAAAGGGGAAAAGGGGGAACAGCTCGCCCAAATCGGCGAAATGAAAGCGGCAGGCGCGGTGGCGATCTCCGACGACGGCGTATCCGTGAAAAATTCACGGCTTATGCGCCTTGCTATGGAATATGCGAGCGGCTTTGATATCAAATGCCTTTGCCACTGTGAGGATAAAGACCTCGTGGACGGAGGCGTAGTGAACGAGGGTTTGAGCTCTACGATCGCAGGCTTGAAAGGGATTCCCCGTGCCGCAGAGGACATTATGATTGCGCGTGATATCGCCCTTGCCGAAAGCTTGGACGTACCCGTGCATATCTGCCACGTATCCACCCATAGCGGCGTACGCCTCATTCGCGACGCGAAAAAGGCAGGGGTGAAAGTAACGGCGGAAACCTGTCCGCACTACTACGCGGTAACCGACGAGATCATCACGGGTTTTGACACGAACACGAAAGTCAATCCGCCCATTCGCGAAGAAGTGGATAAACAGGCGGTGTTGGAGGGCTTGAAAGACGGTACGCTCGATTGTATCGTAACCGATCACGCGCCCCACCATATCAACGACAAGAACGTGGAATATAACCAAGCGGCGTTCGGGATTAGCGGCATTGAAACGTCGTTCGCCTTTGCGATTACCTATCTTTATAAAGCAGGCGTTCTCACCCTGCCTCAAATCGCGGATAAAATGTCCGCCGCACCGGCACGTATTTTGGGCTTGAAGGGCGGTAAGATCGAAGAGGGCGGCGTTGCCGATCTTATGATCGCCGATTTGAACGAAAAATGGACGGTTGATCCCAAAAAATTCCTTTCCAAGGGCAAGAACAGCCCGTTCGGCGGTTACGAATTATACGGCGTGGTGAAATACACTATCGTTGACGGACAGATTAAGTACGAGGAGAAATAAAAATGATCACGGATAGACTGATAGAAAAAATAATCGATTTACAAAACCCCACGTGCGTAGGGCTGGACACGCTGTTCGATTACCTGCCCGACGATATGAAAACGGGCGTAACCTCGTTCGAGGGGGTAGCCGAGCGCGTGTTCGATTTCAATAAAAAACTGATCGACACCCTTTGCGATATTATCCCGTCGGTAAAGGTGCAGATCGCGTACTATGAAATGTACGGCACGGCAGGTATGAAAGCATATGAAGAAACGCTCAAATACGCCGCGGAAAAAGACCTCGTCGTGATCGCGGACGCAAAGCGCAACGATATCGGCTCGACGGCGTCGTGTTATGCAAAAACGTTCCTCGGCGAAACGGACGTAAACGGCGTGGCGCATAGGGCGTTCCCCTCCGATTACGTAACCGTCAACGGGTATTTGGGCACGGACGGGATTAAGCCGTTCGTAGACGAGTGTGAAAGCAAGGATAAGGGTATTTTCGTGCTCGTGAAAACCTCCAACCCCTCGGGCGCAGAGGTACAGAATATGGTGCTTGAAAACGGAATGCCTATATACGAATATATGGGCGGTTTAGTGGAAAAATGGGGAGAAAGCACGGTTGGCAAATACGGCTATTCGGCGGTCGGCGCGGTGGTCGGCGCAACCCACCCCACCGAGGCGGCAAGACTGCGCGAGGTGTTACCGCATACCTTTTTCTTAATCCCTGGGTACGGCGCGCAGGGCGGTAATGCGGAAATGCTCAAAAGCTGTTTTAAGGCGAACGGGCTGGGCGGCGTCGTGAATAATTCGCGCGGTATTTTGTGCGCGTATAAAAAGCTGGGCGGTACGTTCTACGAGGCGGCGCGCGCGGCTACGGTGGCTATGCAAAAAGACTTGTCAAACGTAATAGGGATAATGAAAAAATAATGAAAGATTATATTGCAACGATCGTTAAAAATGAAAAGATTGCGGAAAATATCCACGCGGTAACGTTCGATTTGGGCGAAAGGGCGAAAGTCCGCGCAGGACAGTTTGGGAATATTTTCGTGGAGGGCACGCATTTATTGCGCCGTCCGATCGCGATTTGTAAGGTGGAGGACAACCTCGTAACCTTTTGTTATCAGATCAAGGGCGAGGGCACGCAAAAACTCAAAACGCTGGGGGCAGGTACGAGATTAAACGTGCTCATGCCGCTCGGGAACGGTTTTTTCGTGGAAGAACACGAACAAAAAGTCGCGCTCGTGGGCGGCGGCGTGGGCGTGTTTCCGCTCATTTCCGTGTTGAGAGAATACGGCGAGAAAAAGGAAATATCCGCGTATATCGGCTATCGCAACAAAGGCGCGGTGTGCGGCGTGGAAGAGTTTACAAAGGCAAACAAATTCGTCGCTGTTACGGACGACGGGAGCTACGGCGAGAAAATGAACGCGGTGCAGGCGTTTGAAAAGGATTTGAAAGAGGGCAACCGTCCCGACGTGGTGCTTGCCTGTGGACCTACGCCTATGCTCCGTGCGCTCAAAGCGCTTGTGGAAAAGGAAGATCTGCTCTGCTACGTTTCGTTAGAAGAGCGTATGGGTTGCGGTATCGGCGCGTGCCTCGTGTGCGTATGCGATCAAACGAACGGCGCGAAAGCACGCGTTTGCAAGGACGGCCCTGTGTTCAACGCAAAAGAAGTACGGCTTTGAGAGGGAAAAAGGTATGGCGAATTTATCGGTAAATATTTGCGGTGTACAATTAAAAAATCCCGTGATTGCGGCGTCGGGCACGTTCGGGTTCGGGCGTGAATTTAACGAGCTTTACGATATCGGACAAATCGGTGGCGTTTCAACGAAAGGCTTGACGTTAGAACAACGCGCAGGCAATCCCGTGCCCCGTATCGCGGAGAGCCGTGGCGTGATCTTAAACGCCGTGGGCTTGCAAAACCCTGGGGTGGAGCATTTTATAAAGTGCGACCTTGACTGGCTGAAAAGCACGGGTACTTGCGTGATTGCAAACGTCGCGGGCAAAACGCTGGACGATTATAAAAATATCTGCGCGAAGTTAGACGGAAAGGTGGATATGATCGAGCTGAACATTTCCTGCCCCAACGTAAAAAGCGGCGGTATGGCGTTCGGTATTAAGCCCGAATCGGTGGAAGAGGTTACGCGCGTTGCCAAAAGCGCGCTAAACAAAACCCCACTGATCGTTAAGCTTTCGCCCAACGTGGAGAGTATCGCAACGAATGCACGGGCGGCGGAAAACGGCGGCGCGGATTGCGTGTCGCTGATCAACACGCTCACGGGTATGGCGATCGATATCGAAAGAAGAAAACCGATCATTGCCAACAACACGGGTGGCGTTTCGGGCGCAGGCGTAAAGCCGATTGCCGTGCGTATGGTCTACGAGGCGGCGCAGGCGGTGAAAATTCCCGTGATCGGTATGGGTGGTATCACGCGTGCGGAGGACGCGATCGAGTTCTTAATGGCAGGCGCGAGCGCGGTGCAGGTAGGCACGGCAAACTTCACCGACCCTTACGCTATGCCCAAGATTATTCAAGGCTTGAACACTTGGTGTGATTTGCACGGCGTGAAGAACGTAAGCGAGCTTACGGGCATTTTACAATTAAACGGAAAATAAGGAGAAAGAAAAATGGAATACACCTACAAAGAAGAATTTATTCGGTTTATGGTATCCAACGGCGTACTTAAATTCGGGGAATTTACTCTCAAAAGCGGCAGAAAAGCCCCGTATTTTATCAATACGGGGAACTATAAAACGGGCAAACAGCTTGCCAAGCTCGGCAGATACTACGCGGCTTGTATCCGCGATAATAAGTTGGAGGCAGACACGCTGATCGGCCCTGCGTATAAGGGAATCCCTCTTTCGGTGGCTACGGCGGTTGCGCTGTATCACGATTACGAAAAGGAAGTCAATTATTGCTTTGATAGAAAGGAAGTGAAAGATCACGGCGAGGGCGGACTTTTCGTCGGCAAGCAGTTAGAGGACGGCGAAAAGGTGATCATTATCGAGGACGTTATGACCTCGGGCAAAGCCCTGCGCGAAATACTTCCCAAAATTCAGGCGGCGGCAAACGTAGAGATCGTGGGTATGATCATTTCCGTAGACCGTAGAGAAAAGGCGCTCGATAGCGAGCTTTCCGCCGTTGCCGAGGCGAAAAAGCAGTTTGGCGTGGACGTGTATTCCGTCGTTACGATGGACGATATTATCGCGGCGATCGAGGATGGCGTGATCGACGGTAAGGAGCACCTTGCCGCGATGTATAAATACCGCAACACCTACGGCGCAAATCTGTAATAGCGTTTCTCTTCAAAGACGGGTGCGCTCGGACGGGCGCGTTTGGGCTCTACGCTCCGCGCGCCGATAACGAGAATAGCGATAGAACAAACGAAACAAAACGCCGTAACGGCTAAAAAGATACGTTTCATATCAGCAGTATGCGGAAAACGAGGGAAACGTATTCGGAGGAATTATGAAAAACATTATTTTAACGGGGGATAGACCGTCGGGAAAACTGCATATCGGGCATTATGTCGGCTCGCTCAAACGTCGCGTGGAATTGCAAAACAGCGGTAAATTCGACGAGATTTACGTTATGATCGCCGACGCGCAGGCGCTCACCGATAATTTCGACAATCCCGAAAAGGTACGCGCGAATATCACCGAAGTCGCGCTTGATTATTTGGCTTGCGGTCTTGATCCGAATAAGGTTACGATCTTCGTGCAGTCGCACGTGGAACAGCTTACCGAGCTGACCTTTTATTATATGAACCTCGTAACGCTGTCGCGGTTGGAGCGCAATCCCACGGTGAAAGCGGAGATTAAGCAGAAGAATTTCGAACATTCCCTGCCGATGGGCTTTTTGACCTATCCCGTATCGCAAACGGCGGATATCACGGCATTCAAGGCAAACGTCGTGCCCGTGGGGGAAGATCAACTGCCTATGCTCGAACAGGCGCGCGAGATCGTTAGAAGCTTTAATGGGCTTTACGGCGAAACGCTCGTCGAACCCAAGGCGGTGTTGCCCGAAAATAAATCGTGTATGCGCCTCCCTGGGACGGACGGTATGGCAAAGATGAGTAAATCGCTCGGGAACTGTATTTATCTTTCCGATAGCTCCGACGAGATTAAACGGAAAGTAATGGGTATGTACACCGATCCGAACCATATCAAGGTAACCGACCAAGGGGATACGAAAAACAATCCCACGTTCATTTATTTGGATGCGTTCGCGACGGACGAGCACTTTGCAAAATATCTGCCCGAATACGCGAATTTGGACGAGCTGAAAGCGCATTACGAGCGCGGTGGCTTGGGAGATATGAAAGTGAAAAAACTGCTTAACGCAGTGATGCAGGAAACGTTAGAGCCGATCAGAGCGAAGAGAGAGGAGCTCGCA
>JAZNEZ010000061.1:0-18539 GCA_045588875.1 Candidatus Scatosoma sp.
GACGTTTTAGAAACGATTGCAATGGTGGAGAAAGAGCACCTTGATATCCGTACGATCACGATGGGCATATCCCTTTTGACGTGTATTCGCGACAGTGCGGAAGAAACGGCGAAAAAGGTATACGACCTCGTTTGTAAAAAGGCAGAAAATATCGTAAAGACCGCGGAAAATCTTTCGGGCGAATACGGTATTCCCATCGTCAATAAACGGGTATCGGTAACGCCCGTGAGTTTGATTACGGCGGCGTTCCCCGAAAAAGCGCCTTTAATCGGTAAAGCGCTGGACGACGCGGCGAAAACGCTAGGGATTGATTTCCTCGGCGGCTACTCCGCGCTCGTGCATAAATCCACGGCGGATTACGAGCGTAAATTTATCAAAACGATCCCCGAAGTTTTAGCGACGACGGAAAGACTTTGCGCGTCCGTCAACGTCGGTTCGAGCAAGACGGGCATCAATATGGACGCAGTCAAGCTCATGGGCGAAATCTTCAAAGAGGCGGCGACGCTGACCAAGGACAAGGACGGTATCGGCGCGGCGAAACTCGTAGTATTTTGTAACGCGGTGGAAGATAATCCGTTTATGGCAGGCGCATTCCACGGCGTAGGCGAGGCGGACACGGTGGTAAACGTAGGCGTTTCCGGCCCAGGGGTAGTCAAGCACGCGCTGGAACAGATACCAAACGCCGACTTAACGGAAGTAGCGGAAATGATCAAACGCACGGCGTTCAAGATCACGCGCGCAGGTCAACTCGTTGCCAAAGAGGCGGCGAAACGGTTGAACGCGCAGTTCGGTATCGTGGATTTGTCGCTCGCACCCACGCCGGCTATGGGCGACTCGGTGGCGCAAATACTCGAAGAAATGGGCATTGAAACGGTAGGCGGCCACGGCACGACGGCGGCGCTCGCTTTGCTCAACGACGCGGTGAAAAAGGGCGGCGTTATGGCGAGCTCGCGCGTAGGCGGACTTTCAGGCGCGTTCATACCCGTCTCCGAAGATATCGGTATGATCAAGGCGGCGGAAAAGGGCGCGATTACGCTGGATAAATTAGAGGCAATGACCTGCGTTTGTAGCGTGGGATTAGATATGATCGCAATCGCAGGGGACACGCCGGCAACGACGATCTCGGCAATGATCGCAGACGAGGCGGCGATCGGTATGATCAATAATAAAACGACGGCGGTGCGTATCATTCCGGCGATCGGGAAAAAGGTGGGCGATCAGGTGAATTTCGGCGGACTTTTAGGTCGCGCGCCGATTATGCCCGTGCATTCTTGCGATTCCTCGCGTATCATCAACCGCGGCGGCAATATCCCTGCGCCCATTCATAGCTTTAAGAATTAAAACAGGAGAACTTTCTATGGAAAGAACGGAAATAGCAGAAAACTTACAATGGAAAACGTCGGATATCTTTGCAAGCGACGAGGCTTGGGAAAAGGAATATACCGCCGTGGAAAAGGAATACGTCGGCTACGACTTCTCGTCGTATAAAGGCAAATTAAGCGACAAAAACACTCTGCTTGCGTGTTTTGCATTCAGCGATAAGGTATCGCGCCGTATCGAAAAATTATATTTATATGCGCATCTTTCGCACGATCAAGACGTTCGCGTGTCCAAGTATACGTCTATGAACGCCAAGGTCGGCGCGCTTATCTCTAAAATTTTCGCACAGTTTTCTTTTGTTGAACCAGAGCTTACCAAATTAGACGACGCACTGTTGCAATCGTTTATCGCCGATCCCGATTTTGCGGCGTACGAATACCGCTTGCGTAAAATCGCGGCGTCCAAAGCGCACGTTTTAAGCGAGGCGGAAGAAACGCTCCTCGCGCTCGGTGGCGACGTTATGCGCGAATTTCGCGGTATTTTCTCTATGCTCGACAACGCGAATTTGAATTTACCCAAGGCAAAATTCAAAGGCGAAGAAATCCAAATGAGCCACGGTATGTACGGGGTGGTGTTGCATAACGGCAATAAGGAAGAACGCAGGGAATGGTTTGAAAAGTATTATCAAGCGTTTATCAATTTAATCGACGCAATCACGCAAACGTACTACGCGAACGTAAAAAAGGATGTGTTCTATAAAACGGTGAGAAAGTACGAAAGCTGTATGGAAATGGCAATGGACGGCGAAGACGTTTCGCCCGTCGTTTACGAGAATTTGATTAAAGCGGTACACGGCGCACTTCCCACTATGCACGATTACATTCGTCTGCGTAAAGAAAGGGCAGGGCTCGACGAGCAACATATGTACGATATCTACGTACCGTTAGTAGAGGACGCAGAGATTAAAATGCCGTTTGAAGAGGCTTACGAGCTGGTTGTAAAAGGTCTTGCGCCTTTGGGCAAAGATTACCAAGCGCTTTTGAAAAAGGCGAGAGCGGAAGGTTGGATCGACGTATGCGAAAACGAGGGGAAACGTAGCGGTGCATATTCCTCGGGCGTATACGACACCCACCCATACGTACTTCTCAATTATCAAGAAACGACCAACGACATTTTCACAATCGCGCACGAAATGGGGCACGCGCTCCACACGTATAAATCGAATAGCAATCAACCGTACGCAAAAGCGGATTACACGATCTTCCTTGCGGAGATTGCGAGCACGGTCAACGAGGTGTTGTTGCTCAAATATTTATATAAGGAAACGAGCGATAAGAACTTGAAGAAATATTTGCTCAACTACTATATGGATATGATCCGTGCGACGTTATTCCGTCAAACGCAGTTTGCGGAGTTCGAACAGATCGCGCACGCGAAAGCAGAGGCAGGCGAACCGCTGACCAAAGATACGCTCAACGAGGTATATTATCAGTTGAATAAGGATTACTACGGCGATGGTATCGTGCACGATAGCCAGATCGCGTACGAATGGGCGAGAATTCCCCATTTCTACACCTCTTTCTACGTATATAAATACGCCACGGGTATCACGTCGGCAATATCGATCGTCAAGCGTATTTTAACGGAGGGGGAGAGCGCGGTGAAAGACTATTTCGAGTTCTTATCTTCTGGCGGTTGCACCGATCCCGTAAGCATTTTACAAAAAGCCGGCGTAGATTTAACGACGGACGCCCCGTTCAACGCCGCTATGCAGGAATTTAAGGACACCCTTACTCAGTTTAAGGAACTCTGTAAGGAATAATACCAAATAAAAAATCACACATTTGGAGAAAAACAATGGCAACGAACGTCAACACAATGCCCTATAATCGCGACGCGGAAATGGCGCTGCTCGGCTGTCTTTTGATCGATAACGATATCGTATCCGAGCTCGTGGAAAAGCTCACCGAAGACGATTTCTATCAAGAATCGCATAAATTCATTCTGCGCGCTATGCAAACGGTATTCAATCACCGAAAACCGGTGGATTTGGTAACGGTTGCAGACGAGTTGGATAGCGAGGGTAGCTTGGAAAAGGCAGGCGGTATCGTGTATCTCACCGAGCTCACGCAAATCACGCCGAGCGCGGCGAATTATCAATCGTATTACGAGATCGTTTCGCGCGATAGCGTGAATAGAAAGCTCATTCGCGCCGCAAGACAGATCATTGAAACGTCAATGAATGCACCCGACGCGCAATCGTCGCTTGCCTACGCGGAAAAAACGGTGTACGATATATCCAAACAAACGGAACGCTCAGCGCTCCTTGGTATGGCGGACGGGGATATTATCGGGGACGTTCTGCACGAGTTCGAGATATTGCAATCGGACGAAAACGCTTTGCGCGGTATTCCCACGGGCTATAAACGGCTTGATAAAATGACGAACGGCTTGCACGGTGGCGATTTAATCGTTTTGGCGGCGCGCCCTGGTATGGGTAAAACGTCGCTTGCTATGAACCTCGTCGAAAACGCGTCCTTGCGCGCAGGGAAAACGTGCGCGGTGTTCTCGCTGGAAATGCCGAGAAAACAGATCGTGCAAAGATTATTGTGCTCGTATGCCAACGTGAGTATGGCAAACGCGCTTTCGGGAAAATTAACGGCAAAGGAATGGAAAAAATTGATGCTCGCGAGCGATCAACTGCGGAAGAGTAAAATTTTCGTAGACGATTCCTCGCGCGTTACGCCTGCGGAAATACTCTCCAAATGCAGACGCTTAAAAACCACGGCAGGGGGAGTCGATTTGATTATGATCGACTATATCCAGCTGATGTCGAGCGGCTCGTCGGTGATGGCAGGTAGCGAAAATAGACAACAGGAAATCGCGTCGATCACGCGCGATCTGAAAATTATGGCAAAGGAATTGCACGTTCCCGTGATTGCGCTTTCACAGTTGCGCCGTATTCAGTCCAAAGAGCCGCAGCTTTCCGACCTTCGTGAATCGGGCGCAATCGAGCAGGACGCCGATATCGTAATGTTCATTTCCCGTCCCGAGGCGATTGCAACGCGAGAGGAGATCGAAAGCGGCGCGGTGGTCAAGGGCGCGGCAGAACTGATTATCGCCAAGCACAGAAACGGCGAGCAGGGCAGAGTGTCGTTAAAATTTATCGGCGAATGTACCAAATTCGTGGACGTGGACGAGCAGAATCGCGACGAAGAGCCGCCCGAATATACGCACGCGCCCACGCCGTATGACGAGGAAGAGGAATACGTCGCTCCCGAGGACGATTATATCCCTCCCGAGCCGCCTGCGCGTAAGGGCGAGTTAAAGCAAGCGGACGACGAAATACCTTTCGAATAATTATGCAAACGGAAATTAAAGAAATCACAAAAGAAAGTCTTGCGCAAGCGAAAGCAATTATCGAAAGCGGCGGCGTAGTGGCGATCCCTACGGAAACGGTGTACGGGCTTGGCGGTAACGCGTTCGACGATACCGCCGTCAAGAAAATTTTCGAAATCAAGGGCAGACCGAATAACAATCCGCTGATCGCGCACGTGCATAAAGACTACGATTTATCACAGATCGTCGATTACGAGCCGAAATACGCCAAAAAATTGCGCAAAGCGTTTCCCTCAGGACCGTTGACGCTTATATATCCCTCTACGAATAAAGTGAGCCCGTTCGTATCTTGTGGCTTAAATACGCTTGCCGTGAGAGTACCCTCGCACGAGGGGGCACAGGCGTTTTTGAGGGCGGTGGCAATTCCTATCGTCGCGCCGAGCGCGAATATATCAAGGCACGTCAGCCCCACTTCGGCGGCGCACGTGTTCGACGATTTCGAGGGAAAAATTCCACTCATTTTGGACGGTGGCGAATGTCAAGGTGGCATTGAAAGCACGGTGTGCGATTGCACGGGGGAAGTGCCCACGATCTTGCGTTCGGGACTTATCACGCGCGAGATGATCGAAGAAGTCGTAGGCGCGTGCGAGGAGTATACCCCCGATCTTTCGAAAGGGGAAAAAGTCAAGTCCCCTGGGGTACTTTATAAGCACTATGCCCCCCGTTGCAAAACGATGCTTTTTTCGTCAAAAAACGTAAAAAACGCAATTTCCGCATATATTGCTGAATCCCTTGAAAATAAAGAGGTTGCGGTACTTTGCGAGGAAAAATGGATCGAAGAATTTGAAAAAGTGGGTGCAAAAACGCTAAACCTCGGGAAAAATCAGGCGGAAATGGCAACGCGGCTGTATAAATTGCTCCGCGAGGCGGAACGCATTTGTAAGCTCCTTATCGTCGTCGAGCCGACGGAAAAAGAGGGGATTATGAAAGGCGTTTTGAACAGATTGCAAAAGGCTTGCACTTCCGAGGACGTGCAAGGAAAATAAAAAACGGGGAGGGCAGGTACGCGTTGAGAACAAAAAAGAAGAAAAAAATCGTATTCGTTTGCACGGGCAACACCTGCCGTTCGCCGATGGCGGAAGTCATTTTACGGCGGATCGTGAATGAAATGGGGCTGACCACGCTCAAAATCTGCTCGGCAGGTTTGCAGGTTTCACCCGATTCGAAAATGAACGAAAAAACCAAGAAAACCCTTATAAATAAAGGCTTTGCGGTGCGTTCGTTTAAGTCTAAATCTATCGACGAAACATTGCTTAACGAATCGCTTGCAATCGTTTGTATGACGGATAAACAGCGCGATTTACTGATGGAAATGCGGTGGAAAGTCTTGCGCGCGCAGGGCGAGGAAGAAATTGAAAATAACGTATATTCCTTTTCCGAGCTCGCAGGATATGAAATTCTCGATCCTTACGGGCGAGATATCGACTGTTATCACTACGTTTTCGAGCTACTCGCAGGGGGCATGTCCGCGTTGATTGAAAAAATACTGCCCGTAGGCATACGGGAAAAATACATACCAAAAAAACGCACGTTGAATAAAAACGGTCAAAAGACCGAAAAAATAAAGGAGAAAGGTTTATGAAAATTGCAGTTGCTTGCGATCACGGTGGTTTGAACTTAAAAAAAGCCCTGATTGCCTATTTGGAGAAGTGTGGACACGAGGTAAAAGACTTCGGCACGAACACTTTGGATTCGTGTGATTATCCCGATTTTGCGGTGCTTGCCGCGGAGGCGGTTGCAAGCGGTGAATGCGACCGTGGTATCGTCGTTTGCTCGTCTGGGATCGGCGTTTCTATCGTTGCAAACAAAGTTCGGGGTATTCGTTGCGCGCATTGCCACGACACCTATTGCGCAAAATACACCCGTTTGCACAACGACGCGAATATGATCGCCTTTGGCGAAAAAGTCGTTGGGCAAGGGCTTATGGAAGAGATCGTGCATTTGTTCTTAACGACCGAGTTCGAGGGCGGTGAACGCCACGAGCGCAGAGTTGCGAAAATCAAACAAATTGAAGAAAAATATTATAAATAATATATAAGAGGTAGAAAATTATGAAATTTACGTTCAGAGAAAACCCTAAATTCCATCACGTACAGCACCCCTTGATCGAGCATAAACTCGCGATTTTGCGCGATATCCACACCAACACCAAGCAGTTCGTGGAGCTCGCAGAAGAGATCGCTATGCTGGAAACGTACGAGGCGACAAAAGATCTGCCTCTGGAAGAAGTTAGCGTGGAAACGCCGCTCGAAATCGCAAAATGCAAGATGGTATCGGGCAAAGCGGTTGGAATCGTGCCGATCCTGCGCGCAGGTTTGGGTATGGTTTCGGGCGTGCAAAAGCTTATTCCCAACGCAAAGGTGGGGCATATCGGCTTATATCGCGATCACGATACGCACGAGCCCGTGGAGTATTATTGCAAACTGCCTGCGGACGCAGAGCAAAGAACGCTTATCGTCGTCGATCCTATGCTCGCAACGGGCGGTAGCGCGTCCGACGCAATCACAATGATCAAAAAACGCGGCGTTACGAAAATTAAACTTTGCTGTATCGTCAGCGCGCCCGAGGGTATTCAAAAGGTGATGGACGATCACCCCGACGTGGAAGTGTACGTGGCGGCGGTCGATCGTTGCTTGAACGAAAACTGCTATATTCTCCCTGGGCTTGGCGACGCAGGCGACAGACTGTTCGGCACAAAATAAGCGGGCGGTTACAATGAGAAAGATTATTGCGCTTGGCGGAGGCGAACTCCGCGAACGAACGACCTTAAAAATTGACGAATATATTGCGCGTCTTGCCAAGGAAAGAGCAGGGGAGCGCCGTGCGAACGCGCTGTTTATCCCCACCGCAAGCCACGATTATATGCCCTATTATAACACCTTTCATAAGGTGTATACGGGCGTTTTCGATATAAAAACCGACGTAGCGTTGACCGTGTTCAAAGAGCCCGATCTTGAAAAACTGAAAGGGAAATTCGAGAAAGCGGATATGATCTACGTGGGCGGCGGCGATACCGTTTTTATGATCGAAAGCTGGAAAAAATCGGGCTTGTTGCCACTCATTGAGGACGCGTATCGACGAGGCGTGGTGATTTCGGGGCTGTCCGCAGGCGCGATCTGTTGGTTTTCGGATATGTACACCGATTCACAGGCGGCGCTTGGCGAGGGGGAAAAGTACGCAATGTTTACAGGATTAAATTGGATAAAAGGCGTAATTTCTCCCCATTACGGCGCAAGAATGCTTGACTTTGATAAAATTGTGTGCTATAATTATGACCGTGCTTACGGGTTGGAGGACGATTCCGCGCTCGTGATCGAGGACGGCGAGGTGATCGGAAGTCTTTCGAGCGGTGGAAAAGCGTGGCTGATCGAACGTGAGGACGGAAAATTCAAAAAAACGGAAATTGCAAACGTATAATTTCCGTTTGCATATGCGGACGTGGCGAAACTGGCAGACGCGCAGGTTTCAGGTTCCTGTGGGTAACACCGTGTGGGTTCAAATCCCTTCGTCCGCACCAACGCGAAACGCACCCCTTTAAGGGTGCGTTTCGCTATATTTTGCTGTAATTTATTGTTATAAAAAACTAATTCAGAAAAATGATTGCAAGGTTGAGATATCCTGCAAACGTTACCCAAAGCAGATAGGGCAGTTGTAACCACGCGGCGGCTTTGTTGATTTCATAATACTTGATCATTGTAATAATAATCGACAACCAAAGCGCGACAAGAATAATGAAAGAAACAATAAAGGATTGCATATTAAAGAAAAATATGCTCCACGAAAAATTGAGTACGAGGCTGACCGCATAGACGAAAAGAGCGTCGTCTTTTTTGGAAGAATCGCTCGTGAAGATGATTGCCGCGCTGATTCCCATTAAGATATATAATATAGTCCAAACTACGGGAAAAAGCCACCCTGGGGGAGATAAGGGCGGTGTGTTGATCTTGTCGTAAACGTTCATATTGTTGGCGGTTGCCAAAGCCGATAAGCCGCCGACCGTTAAAGCGAGTAAAATCGAAAAGATATAAGGTTTTGCTTTTTTCATATCCTTATTATACGCGACGCGTTTTTAGAATATGCGATGTGCGAATAATAGATCTTGCGGAAATTACAATTCCTATTTTGTAAGAATTAGGCGAGCGGTGTATTCGTCGGTGATAAGCGTATCGACAAAGCCTGCTTTTATTGCGCCTATGATTGCGTCTACTTTATCGTTGCCGTATGCGACGGCAATCTTTTTGCCTCTGTTTTTCAAACATTCCGCAGAAATACGCAGCGTATGTTCGTTCGTTTCTATTAACTTTCCCTCTACTGAGAAGAAATGGGTGGCAACGTCGCCGATCGCCGTTTTGGTTTCGTCATCTTCCAAAAATGAAGGATTTAACAAGCGAAACGCCGTGTTATTCCCGATACCTATGATAGCTACGTCAAAACCGTTCCATTGGCGTTGCATGTTTTTGTAATAGCTCGTACGCTGAAATAATTCTAAATCCTGTTTGCTTTCCGGTTGATAGGGAAACCAAGCGTATTGCACGCGAGCGTCTAATTTGCTTGCAAATTCACGCGCTAATTCGTTGGGTAAAAAATACGGTTGCTCGTGTTCCGTCGAACCGAAAAGCGGAAAAACGATATTCCCGAGAGTCGATACGGCGGGGAATTGCTTGATTAGCGACTGTACGCTACGTCCCCAAGATACCGCAATATGCAAATTTCCCTTTTGAACGATAGGTAATAAATACTGTATTGCCTTTTCGATCGTTGCTAAATTTCGCAGCTCGTCGTTATTTCTGCTTGCGCTGGCAATAACCGCGTTGACGTGAAAAGTTCTTCGAAATTCCGATTCCATTTCTTTTCTTTCATATTCCGGATTATGGATTTTAATTTCTACCACGCCTTCGTTTACCGCCATCGTAAGCAGTTTTGATACCGTTTGGCGCGTTATATTTAACGAATCGGCTATTTCTTGCTGTGTTAAACCTTTTTTATAATATAAAAGCGAAACTTCTGCCATAAGATTTTTTTGGTTTTTCACGTCTATTTTCACTTCCTACTACGTTATCTTATTCTATTATACCAAGAATTTTTTTTCCTGTCAACAAGATTTTTCTATAATAATATAACAAATGTATTTGACAAATGTTATTTTTTATGATATAATCTGTTTACAAAATTGTTGGAGGATCAATTATGCTTTGTACAATGAAAGAAATGTTGGCTGACGCAAAAGAAAGGAAATATGCGATTCCTGCTTTTGACGTGAGTAATTACGAGATGATGCGTGCGGTGTTGGAGGTGTGTGAAGAAGAGCGTTCGCCGGCCTTACTGATGGGGCTTGAAGGGGATTTGCGAGGAAAGGGACTTCATCTGATCCCCGCTATGATCAAAAGCGCATCGGAGTTTTTTAATATTCCCGTATGCTTACACCTCGATCACGCGACGGATTTTGCTTTTATCCGTGCGGCAACGGAGGCAGGATTCAGTTCCGTTATGTATGACGGGTCAGTGTTGTCCTTTGAGAAAAATGCCGCCGCAACGGCTAACATCGTGAAATTTGCGCACGAGCAAGGTTTGACGGTGGAGGCGGAGCTGGGGCACGTGGGCGACGCAATGGTCGGGAATGAAAAGGCGACCACGAGTGGGGACGACGATCCTGAGGATACGCTTACCGATCCGAAAGAAGCTTATCAATTCGTTGAAAGAACGAACGTGGACGCTTTGGCAGTGGCGATCGGGACTTCTCACGGCGTTTATAAGAAAACGCCTACCTTGCGCATTGACAGATTGCGTGAAATTGCAAAAAATTGCGGAATACCGTTGGTTTTACACGGCGGCAGCGGAACGCCCGACGATCAAATGAAGCAGGCGATTGAAAACGGTATTTGCAAGATCAATATTTATTCGGACGTCGTAGCCGGATTGAACGGTGGATTGAAAAGTAAGCTGGATACGATTAAAAATCCTGCTACGTGGCCGATGTTTGTTTTTGAGGAGGCGCGCGTGCGAATGAAAGAAACCGTAAGGAATAAAATTCGGACGTTTGGCAGCAACGGCAGAGTGTAAGGAGGGGAAAGATGAAAACGAAAGCGGTAAGATTGTACGGCAAAAGCGATTTACGCTTGGAGGAGTTTGAACTCGCGCCGTTGAAGGAAGATGAAATTCGTATTAAAGTGATTTCAGACAGCGTTTGTATGTCTACGTATAAAACGGCGATGCAAGGGGCGGCGCATATGCGTGTGCCCGATAACGTGGCGGAAAACCCTATTATTATAGGGCACGAGTTTTGCGCGGAAATCGTGGAAGTGGGCGCAAAATGGAAGGACGCTTATTTTCTCGGGGAGAAAGTGATTATGCCGCCCGTACTTGAATATTTGGGCGGCGTTGATACGGTTGGTTATTCGTTCGCGGATATCGGCGGCGTTAGTACGTATTCCACAGTATATGGACATATTATCGAAAACGGGTATTTGATTAAGCTGCAAAGCGAATCGTTTTTCAGTGGTTCTTTGATTGAGCCTGCATCGTGCGTATTGCGTGGATATAAGGCGAATTTCCATTTGGACGAGGAGCAAAATCACGTGATGGGCATAAAGAAAGAGGGACGGATTGCTATTTTGGCAGGCTGTGGGCCTATGGGGCTTGCAGCGATCGATTACGCCTTACACGGGGATATAAAGCCGTCGCTCGTCGTCGTTACAGACCTCGATCAAACGCGCCTTGATAGAGCCAAAAGTATTTTTTCACCGGAGAAAGCGTTGGAGGACGGGATAAAGCTTGTGTATACAACCGCGACGGATAAGGAAAGCTTGCTTGCGTTCAGCGACGGAAAAGGATTTGACGACGTATTCGTATATGCGCCCGTTTCGGCGGTTGTAGAGCTTGCTGATAGCATTTTGGCGTTTGACGGTTGTCTCAATTTCTTTGCCGGTCCTACGGATAAGACTTTCTCGGCGAAGTTTAATTTTTATAACGTACATTATGCGCGCCACCACGTTGTGGGGACGAGCGGCAGTACGGTGGAGGATATGCGCGACATGGTGCGGTCGATCGAAAGGAAACGCATAGATCCTGCCGTTATGATTACGCATATAGGAGGTATAGACGCCGCGATCCATACTACCTTGCATTTGCCGGAAATCTCCGGTGGAAAAAAACTGATTTATACGCATATCAATCTGCCGCTCACCGCAATTAGCGATTTTAAGGGCTTGGGCGAAACGGACGAACGATTTGCCGAGCTTGCGAAAATCGTAGAAAAAAACAACGGGCTTTGGTGCGCAGAGGCGGAAAAATATTTAATGGAACACTGGGCGTAAAGAACGGGGGCGTTTCCGTATTCAAACGGGGCGTGTGGATTTGTGGCGTGTACGTTGAAACCGACGGGATTTAGAACGTGCGACCGCGCGAAGTTCACGGCGCGTGATTTGCTCGATTGCGCGTTTGCCCATATCCGCCGCGGTGGGAAGTCCACCAGGGGCTTGTTGCCATTGTGTGGCAAGTACTACGTTGGTCAAACCGTCTATCTCGCCGGAAATACGGCGCGGTAGGCGGTTTTTCGGTAAGACAAAACTCATCCAAGAGCCCATTTCCGAACGGGTGTAGCGCTGATACGTGGCAGGCGTCCATACGTCCAAGCATTTTATTTTCCCTTTTAGCTTGGGAAATTTTTTCGTTATGATCTCCTGCATCGTTTCTGCAAGCTCCTGTTTTTTCTGTTGATACGCGGTTACGTCATTGCGGAGCGCAATGAAATCGCGCGCGGTTTGTTCGTTACAGAACGTGAGCGTTTGTAAAACCGTTTGTCCTTTCGGAGCAAACGACTGTTCGTGGGAAAATTCACGGAGTATTAAATATTCCGTGGATAATTTTTCTTTATATTTCTCGGAGAGCTCGAAGATCAGATCGCCCGAAAAGGGCAGGTCGGCGCTCGGGCAGGAAAAGGCGGTGTGATAGCTCGAAAAACGCCACATTTCAGGGTCGTTATATTGCTTTTGCAGGGCTTTGGGGAGCGGTCGGCGCAAAAGCTGTTCGAAAGTGATTTTTGCGTCCGTCGCGCAAACGATATAATCGGCGCGGATATTCGTGCCGTCTGCAAAGGATACGGAAGTCGCTTTGCCCTTTCGGACGTGGATCTTCGTTGCGTCTTTTTGCAAAAGCAGTTCGCCGCCAAGACTTAAAAACCGATCCGTCATTCTTTGCGCCATTGCCAGCGAGCCGCCGACGGGAAGTCCGCCGTTTTCTCCGCAGAAAGTCGCGAAAACGATAAGCAGAGCGAGAGAGGCAAACTGTCTGCCTATAAAGCAGGAAAGGAATTTTTGCAGCAGAGGATGGGAAAATTTATCGGAAAGCTCGCCCGTGGAAAGCCGATAATAACGCAGTAGCGTGGGCAAACGAAAGGGCTTGGTTTTACGGTTATGGTTTTCGCCTGCGATACCGAAAAGTCCTTGCAAGGTTTCTACCGCTTTGATCAATCCGAGTATTTCCTTTTTATCCGCAGGGGAAAGTTTTAGCATATCCCCCTGCAACACGGAAAGGTCTTTATGCAGAGAAAGCCGTTTTCCCTCCCATTCGCAGGTATAGAGCGTATCCGCTTGATAGATGGGCGTATCGTTTAGCGCGCCCAGCTCCGTCCAAGTGCGATAGGTGGACGTATTCGGGTTTGTGCCCGTGAGCCAGTGAATACAGTTATCGATATGGTATTCGCCGCGTTGCCAGCCCGTGAGGTTGCCGCCTGCTGTACTCTGCCGTTCGCAAACGATTGCACGGTGCCCTTGTTTTCTTGCGTAAATGCCGGCGGACAGACCTGCTACGCCGCCGCCTATGATTAGAATTTTTGCCATATTTGATCCTTTATATCATTATAAAATTTCTGCAAGTTTTTCATATAACGCGCGACGGCTTTTTGCTTCTTCTTCCGCTTTTTGGAACAGTTCGTCCGCGATTTCGGGGGCGGATTTTTTTAACGACGCGAAACGGTTTTCGCCCATTAAGAAGTCTTGGAAGTTTGCCGTCGGGGCTTTGCTGTCGAGGATAAACGGCTTTTTATTCTCCGCTTTGAGCGCAGGGTTATACCGATACAGTTGCCAGTAGCCGCTATCCACCGCGAGCTTTTCCTCGTCCATACTCTTACTCATCGGCGCGCCGTGCGCGATACACGGCGAATACGCGATAATCAGCGACGGACCGTGATAGCTCTCCGCCTCTGTCAGCGCGTTCAAAAATTGCTGTTTATTCGCGCCCATAGAAACCTGTGCTACGTATACATAGCCGTAGGTGATCGCCATCATACCCAAATCCTTTTTTTTGACACGTTTCCCTGCCGCGGCAAAGCGCGCCGTTGCGCCCATAGGCGTAGCTTTGGAAGATTGACCGCCCGTATTCGAATACACTTCTGAATCAAGCACCAACACGTTCACGTTCGCGCCACTTGCCAACACGTGGTCGAGTCCGCCGTAGCCGATATCGTACGCCCAACCGTCGCCGCCGATAATCCATACCGATTGTTCGTTTTTTTGCGCCGCGTCGAGGGCGAGCCGCATACCGTAGCCAAATTCCGCGTTATCTTCAAACAGCGAGTTTGCCCAAGCAGGACCTTTGCCGTCGGCGTTTTTCGTGTACGGACAGGTGGGGGACGAGCCACCGTAGATAGACGAACAGCCCGTGGCGTTGGCGATAATCATTTTTTCGCCGAAAAGCTGGGTGAGTACTTTGATATACGAGGTTTCGCCGCAACCCGAACAGGCGTAGGAAAATTCAAACAGAGGCTGGAAAAACTGACTGCCCTTGACGGTGTTTCTTTTGAAAACGCTCGTATCCGTTTGTTTTACGTTCGTGGCAAATTCCCAATTTCTGCCCTCTTTGGGAAGTAGCTCGGTGGCTTTGCGCATAACGAGCGCTTTTTCCTTAGCAGGGCAAACGTTTGCGCATACGCCGCAACCCATACAATCGTGTGGCGCGACTTGTATACGGAATTGTGCGTTTTTCAGTCCCGTAGCAGGCTTGGTGATAAAATTCTCCGGCTTTTCGGCGGTTTCTTCGATCACGAACGGTCGGATACAGGCGTGCGGGCAAACGAAACTGCATTGATTGCACTCAATACAGTTTTCGGGTATCCATTCGGGCAGCAGATACGCCGTGCCGTGCTTTTCCAAACACGTCGTGCCCGTGGGAACGCTACCGTCTGCCTCGAACGCCGAAACGGGGAGCTTATCGCCGTTTAGGGAAAGAATAGGGTGAATAAAGTTTTGATAATATTTATCGTCGGGCGTGGCGAGCGCGTGTTTGCCCTCGGTGGTCGTTTTCCAGCTTTCGGGGTAGTCGATTTTTTTAACGCTGTCCTTTGTCCTATCGATAGCGGTTAAATTGCTTTGGATAACCTCTTCGCCTTTTTTGGCGAATTTCGTTTTCAGTTCCTCTTTCAAATACCCGATCGCTTTTTCGTACGGCATAATCTTGGGATTGAGCAGGAAAAACGCCGCTTGCATAATCGTGCTCGTGCGACCGCGCAAGCCTACCTCGTTTGCAATCTTGGTGGCGTCGATCGTGTAAAGGTTTGCGTGTTTTTGGGTAAGCGTTTGCTTAAACGACGGGGGCAGGTATGCGTTGAGTTCGTTTTCGTCCTTACACGGGCAGTTGATAAGAAACGTGCCTCCCTCTTTGAGATCGGAAAGCATATCGTAGCGCGTGATATACGAGGGGTTATGACAGGCGATAAAGTCGGCGCGGTCTATCAAATATGCCGAGCGGATAGAAGTGTTGCCGAAACGCAAATGGGAAACGGTGATGCCCCCCGATTTTCTCGAATCGTACACGAAATATCCCTGCACGAACAGGTCGGTGTGATCGCCGATAATTTTAATAGAGTTTTTATTCGCGCCCACCGTGCCGTCCGAGCCCAAGCCGTAGAATTTGCAGGAAACGCAGTCGTCGTGCGTGATAGTAAACGGCTTGGAAAAATCCAAAGAGGTGTTTGTCAGGTCGTCGGTGATGCCTACGGTGAAGTGGTTTTTCGGTTGCGCGCTTTCCAAATTTTCAAACACCGCGCGGCACATAGAGGGAGTAAATTCCTTTAAGCCCAAGCCGTATCTGCCGCCTACGACTTGGATATGCGAAAGTCCTTGCTCGGCGAGCGCGGCGCAAACGTCGAGATACAACGGCTCGCCAAGCGCGCCAGCCTCTTTCGTTCTATCGAGCACGGCGAGTTTTTTACAGGTTTTGGGGATCGCCGCGCAAAAGTCGGCGACGGAGAACGGGCGATACAGGCGTACTTGGATTACGCCCGTCTTTTTACCCTCGGCGTTTAATTTATCCACCGTTTCTTGCATAGTGTAGCCGCCGCTACCGATGATCACGGCGACGTGCTCCGCTTTTGAATCGCCATAATAATTGAACAGGCGGTAGGCTCTGCCCGTGATCTGCGCGACTTTATCCATAAGCGTTTGCACGATTTTCGGCGTGGAAAGATAGTATGCGTTCGCCGCTTCGCGGTTTTGGAAGTACGTGTCGGGGTTTTGTGCCGTGCCGCGCTGAATAGGTCGATCGGGCGAAAGGGCGCGTGCTTTGAATTTGTCGATATCCTCTTGATCGACGAGCAATTGCATTTCGTCGTACTCGATCCTATCGATCTTGGAAAGCTCGTGCGAGGTGCGAAATCCGTCGAAAAAGTGCAAAAAGGGTACGCTCGTTTTTAGCGTGGCAAGGTGCGCTACGAGCGCGAGATCCATCGTTTCCTGTACCGAGGCGGAGGCGAGCAGGGCAAAGCCCGTTTGGCGTGCCGACATAACGTCTTGATGATCGCCGAATATGCTCAACGCGTGGGTGGCGAGGGCGCGTGCGCTCACGTGGAATACGGTGGGAAGTAATTCGCCTGCGATTTTATACATATCGGGCAACATCAATAAAAGTCCTTGACTGCACGTATACGTGGTGGCAAGCGCGCCACAAGTGAGCGCGCCGTGCATTGCGCCTGCCGCTCCGCTTTCCGATTGCATTTGTACGACTTTCGGTACGTTTCCAAACAGGTTGGGTTTATGCCCACTTGACCATTCGTCCGCTTGTTCCGCCATTGGTGTGGACGGGGTGATCGGGTAGATAATGGCAAGCTCGGAAAAGGCGTAAGATACGTAGCTCGCCGCCGCGTTGCCGTCCATCGTCATTCTTTTCATAGTGATACCTCCGTGGATTGCGTATAGGGGAGTTATTGACTTTTTCGGCGAAAAAATTTCAACGAATGGAAAATTTACTTGCTTTTTTGGCAATACTGTTATAAAATTATCAGGAGGTGAACGCTTATGAAATACGTATGCGCGATCTGCGGTTACGTTTACGACGAGGAAAAGGGTGATCCCGAGAACGGTATTCCTGCCGGTACGAAATGGGAGGATTTGCCCGAGGGCTGGGTGTGTCCCCTTTGCGTCGTCGGAAAAGAAAACTTTACGGAGGATTAAAAGATATGGTGGTTGGCGAAGGGATAAAGTATATCGGGGTGAACGATAAAAAAATCGATCTGTTCGAGGGGTTGTATCGCGTGCCGAACGGTATGGCGTATAATTCGTACGTGATCGTCGATAAGAAAATTGCCGTGCTTGATACCGTGGACGCGGCGTTTGGCACAGAATGGTTGAAAAATTTGGCGGCGGTCTTGAAGGGCAGAAAGCCCGATTATTTGATCGTACAGCATATGGAGCCCGATCATTCGGCAAACGTACTTGCCTTTGCTAACGCGTATCCCGACGCGGTGATCGTGTCGTCGGCGAAAGCGTTCGTGATGATGAAAAGCTTTTTCGGGCAGGATTTTGAAAACAGGCGGATCGTCGTTGGCGACGGGGAGAGCTTGGAGCTTGGAAAACGTAAGCTTACCTTTATCGCCGCGCCTATGGTGCATTGGCCCGAGGTGTTCGTAACCTACGAGGAAACGGAAAAGATACTGTTTTCGGCAGACGCGTTCGGTAAGTTTGGGGCGAACGACGTGGACGAAGAGTGGGCGTGCGAGGCAAGGCGGTATTATTTCGGGATCGTTGGGAAATACGGCGTGCAAGTGCAAAACCTTTTGAAAAAGCTGTCGGGGTATGCGGTGCGGACGATCTGTCCGTTGCACGGTCCTATATTAAGGGAAAATCTTGATTATTATCTGCACTTATATAATACTTGGTCGAGCTACGGCGTGGAGAGTGAGGGCGTGGTGATCGCCTATACCACCGTTTACGGAAATACGAAAGAGGCGGTGGAGCTACTTGCGGAAAAGTTGCAAGAGAACGGTTGCAAAAAGGTGGTCGTTCACGATTTGGCGCGTTGCGATATGGCGGAGGCGGTAGAGGACGCGTTCCGATACGGAAAGCTTGTGCTTGCAACGACGACGTATAACGGCGAAATCTTTCCTTTTATGCGTGAGTTTATCCACGATTTAACAGAGCGTAATTTTCAAAATCGGACGGTTGGTTTTATCGAGAACGGGAGCTGGGCGCCTATGGCGACGAGAGTGATGCGCGGTATGCTGGAAAGGTGCAAGAATATACGGTATACGGAGGCGACGGTGAAAATACTTTCTGCGTTAAATGAAGAAAGTCGGGGACAGATTTGCGCGCTTGCCGAGGAATTATGTAGGGATTAGGCGAATATAAAAAGAAAAATCCTTTTTTCGGGCGTGAAAAAGGATTGACATTTCAAAAATCATTTGTTATAATATATGCGTTTTAGAAAATTCGAGGCGTAGCGCAGTTGGTAGCGCGTTGCGTTCGGGACGCAAAGGTCGTGGGTTCGAATCCCGTCGCCTCGACCAAAAAATGCAGAACACCAAGCGGTGTTCTCCATTTTTTTGTGAAATA
>JAZNEZ010000062.1:0-1984 GCA_045588875.1 Candidatus Scatosoma sp.
GCAAATCCTTGTAGCCGTCAAAAGTCAAATCCGTCGCACTTACTTGCAAATAGTTATTTGCGGCGGCGCTTGCGCCGCCAAAGGCTATCGGGGAAGATAGCCCTACAAAAGCAAATAGCCAAATAAGGCAACCGAGCGAAAAAAGCAAGTTGAGCAGCCTTACTCTTAAAGAAGTGTATCTCATAAATCCTCCTTTGTGGAAACGGGGTATTTCGATACGTATTACGCACAAAAATGCCCAAATTTAGTTATTCTCACTAAAAAAGTATAGCATACTTGCCTGATTTTATCAAGCTATTTTATTAGAAGATTACAAAGAATTACTATCCCCTAAATACTTTTTCTTAGTTGCGTTTCCCCCTCGAATATGTCGCTCGCTTAAATTCAGGTCAAGCACCTGCCGCGTGCGTTCATATAAATCCTCGTCAATGTATTTCAAACGTTCGGAAACGTCTTTATGTACCGTTGATTTACTAATGGAAAAATGCGCGGAACACGCCCGAACGGTACAACCCGTCGCCACGATATACTCCGCGCACTTCTTCGCTCTTTCTTCAATATAATCCCACAAATTCCCGACCTCCGTAATTGATTACGAAATATATTATGTCGGTTTTTCGGTGATTATAACCTATTTTATATAATCTGTCCTTTACTCGCCTTTTTTATACGGCAACGCAATTACCCGTTCCACCGTGCCTTCTTTATAACGCACGATCCTCTGCGCGCGCGTGCTCGGCGTTAAAATCGCTATATCTTCGCTGGACAGTTCAGAAACGGTATGCGTTTTTTCCACGACCGCCAACATATACGGCATTGTAACGTGGCTTGCCAAAATAACGCTCGCTCCCTCGCGTAAGCTTACGATCATTGACCCCTTTCTATAACGTTTCGACGGCTCGATATGCGAAGTGATCACGCGTTTGAATTTGCCCTCGTCGGTGGCAACGATAACTTCGCCCTCGTCCGTAATTTGCGTCGCGAGCACTACTTCGTCGCCATCGCGGAGCATAATGCCGCGCACGCCCGTTGAAATTCTGCCCTGCGTGGGAATATCGTCTTTCATTGCATTCAGACAAATACCTTCTTTTGTTACAAACGCAATCGTCGTTCTTTCGCTCGGATCGTCCTCTTCCACGCCGAGCACTTCGTCCTCGTCGTTGAGCTTGACCGCTTGGAAACTGTTTTTGCGCTGCTCGTATTCACTCCATTCGGACTTTTTAATCATACCTTTCTTCGTGAAGAACAACAGCGAGCCGTACGGCATACGTTCGCCTACTTCAAATAATGCAACGACCTTTTCGCCCGTTTCCGCCTCGTCAGAAAGTTCTTTCAGCGAAACGCCCTCGTCCGTGAGCTTACAATCGAGCTCGGGATCGGAAATATCGAGTTTATGACAATTTCCATAGTTGGTAAACGCAAAAATGCGTTTATCCGTAACTGTTTTCAGCGCTTGCAACGCAACCGTTTGTGGCTTGAATTTACCCTCCAACGGTTTTTCGAGCGTTTCTACCTGTTTTCCCGTGAGTACTTTGAACGTATCGTCCGCCGTATAAACGAGCGTGCAAGGAACGCCTGCTTTCTTTTCGGGCGCAGCAGAAACGAGCTCGTCCGCCTCGTCGCGCGTGAATACGAGCTTGGATCTTCTCGGCGTGGGATACGCGTCCTTGATCTGCGTGATTTCTTCTTTGACGACCTGCAACTGCAATTCGCCGCTCTTGGATATTGCCGTGAGCTTTTTGATTGTCTTTTTCAGTTCTTTCAGCTCCTCTTCGAGCTTGAAAATTTCCAGCTTGGTCAAACGGGCAAGGCGTAAATCAAGGATCGCCTGCGCCTGCGTTTCGGAAATTGTAAACCGCTCCATTAGCTTGGAACGCGCGTCGCCCGTGCTCTCCGATTTCTTAATGATCGCGATCACTTCGTCGATATTTTGTACGGCGATAATCAAGCCTTCCAAAATATGACAGCGTTGCTCTGCCTGTTT
>JAZNEZ010000063.1:0-1881 GCA_045588875.1 Candidatus Scatosoma sp.
CAATATACACCTGCACGATTTCCGAGGCAGCATGCCGACCGACGTTTTTTACGGAAAAAGAGATATAATAATCCGTCTCGCCAAGTTTTTTCACGTTCAAATCCCCGTATCGGAAGGTCGTATACGACAGACCGTAGCCAAACGGATAGGCAGGCGCAATCCCGTTGTATTCGTAATACTTATATCCTACGAGAACCCCCTCCGGATATCTTTCCGAATAGCCGTTTCCGCGCCGATCCGCCGTAGCCGTATCTTCAAGGCTTTTCGGGAAAGTTTCGGCAAGTTTTCCGCACGGCGAAACCCTTCCGGAAATCAAATCCGCAGCAGCTTCATTTGCTCCCTCGCCGCAATACCCCATATAGAGTATTGCTTTTACCTTTCCTTCAAACGCGGAAACGTCTACGGCGGAGCCTGCGTAAATAACGACTATCACGTTCGGGTTTACCTGCGCGACGTCAAGAATAAGATCTTCCGCCGCGGGATTCAGTTTCAACGAAAAACGATCGGTTTCCTCTTTCTCAGTAAGCCACGTATTCCCTACGCACACCACGGCGCAATCGTTTTTTGCCGCCGTTTCCACGGCGTAACGTATTCCGAAAGGCGTAAAAATATTATATCTGATCATATAGCCTAAGGCAAAATCCACGTTAAAGCCGAGACGTTTAAGGCAATCGCACAACGATTGAGAAACCTTGGCGTTTACTCTTGACGACCCACCACCCTGAAATTCGGGGGTTTCCGCAAAACCGCCGATCACGGCGATTCGCTTATCCCTGCATACGGGCAGGATATCGTCGTCGTTCTTCAGAAGTACGGCACTTTCCTCGGCGGTACGAACCGCAAGTTCATGCTTTTGTTCCTCCGTCATCGTAACTCTTCTCCGAGAAACCGCAGAACGATATTTTTCCGCAAGTTCGCGAAGTCTTCCGACGCTTCTGTCAAGATCGTCTTCGCCGATCAGTCCTTTTTCATACCAATCCGTAAGTTGTTTTTCGTAATCGACACTATACGGCATCGCAAGATCGATGCCCGCTTTCAACGACTTCGCACGATGTTTTACCGCGCCCCAATCGGAAACGATCACCCCGTCAAAACCGAATTCGTTGCGAAGAAGATCCTTCAAAAGGTGCTTATTTTCGGAAGCGTAAACGCCGTTTACGGGATTATAGCTGCACATCACCGTCCATGGTTTTGACTTCATCGCGATCTCGAACGCGCGGCAATACGTTTCGCGCAAAGTTCTCTCGTCCATTTCGCTGCTCTGAAAAAAACGATCGTATTCGCGATTGTTTGCGGCAAAATGTTTCAGCGACGTGCCTATTCCCTTGCTTTGAACGCCTTCGATATAAGCGGCTGCAAGTTTTCCCGCAAGAACTCCGTCCTCGGAAAAGTATTCGAAATTTCGTCCGCAAAGGGGCGTGCGTTTCAGATTCACGCCCGGGCCGAGAATGATTGCAACGTCATGTTTTATGCAATCTTCCGCGATAGCCTGCCCTACGGCGTATACAAGCGACTCGTCGAATGAATTGCCGAGCGCGGAAAGCGTAGGATAACAAACCGATTCCGCGGCGATCTGTTCGCCGTCTTTTTCTTCGGTCACAAAACGCAACCCGTGAGGGCCGTCGGAAACTCTGAGCGACGGAAGCCCGCATGCTTCCGCCGTAGACCAATTATCCCTCCCCGTTACGGCAACTATTTTTTCATTGATTGATTTCTTCATAAATATCGTTATACACTCCTGCCGTCCAGCCTAACATCTCCGTTTCGGTATATTCGTTTACCGTTGCTTTTTCGCCCGTTTCGGCATCGTATTTTTCCCACAGTTTTAAAGTTTTTTCAAAAGTTTTTTCAACTGCAGTAAGATATTTTTCGCCTATGCGG
>JAZNEZ010000064.1:0-2488 GCA_045588875.1 Candidatus Scatosoma sp.
ACGCGTACGTGCGTTTCTCTTCGTGCTCTGTCCGCGAACGGGCAAGCCCTTTCTGTGACGGATGCCTCTATAGCAACCGATTTCCATAAGGCGCTTGATGTTGAGGGATACTTCACTGCGAAGTTCACCCTCCACTCGTAAATTGTGATCGATATATTCTCTCAATTTGGAAACGTCGTTCTCGTCGAGATCTTTCACTCTCGTATCGGGATTGATACCCGTTTCCGCGAGAATCTTCTTGGAAGTCGTAAGCCCGATACCGTAAATATAGGTAAGGCCGATTTCCACTCTCTTTTCTCTGGGTAAATCTACACCGGCAATACGTGCCATTGATTTCTGTCCTCCGTTTTTTTGATAATAGTTCTTTTTTGTGTTTATTCCTAACGAATCCCCAAGATTTGGCAGTGGAAAATGCCTTGTCCTAGGAATTGTATTATTTTTTAAGCTACTTCGCTTGTCCGCGCGCGTACACGCGATAACGCAACAAAACTGAGTTTCCGCAATATCTTACGGAAATTCAGCTTAATTTTCATACGTTTTTCGGGAAATTACCAAATAATTCCGCGACTTCCCAAATTACGGCATAATATAATTATATCATACTCTTTCAAGGTCTGTCAAGCATTTTTTGGTAATTTTTCAAGGAATTTTAGCCCTGTCTTTGTTTATGGCTCTTGCTCTTGGAGCAGATCACCATCACTCTGCCGTTTCTCTTGATTACTTTGCACTTGTCGCACATAGGTTTTACAGAAGGTCTGACTTTCATTTCTATTTCTCCTTTTGATTAAACTCTTTTTCGTCGCAATATTTTTACGACTTGCTACGCCACGTGATTCTGCCTTTCGTCAGATCGTACGGGCTCATTTCCAATTTCACCGTATCGCCCTCGATGATTCTGATATAATTCATTCTGAGCTTACCGGAAATATACGCCGTGATAATATGACCGTTGGAAAGCTGTACTCTGAACGTTGCGTTCGGCAACGCCTCGACCACCTTTCCCTCCGTTTCGATTACGTCGTCTTTGGACACAGGAACTTCCTCCGAATTTTTTTATATACGCGTACGCTTTCCACGCACGCAATTTTTATAACGTTAAGATTTCAACGCCGTCCTCACGCACGACGAGGGTATTTTCGTAATGCGCCGCAGGCTTACCGTCTACCGTAACCGCGCTCCACTCGTCGTCCAAAAGCCGCACGCGATAGTTGCCCATTGCGATCATCGGTTCGACGCAGATCACAGTACCTGCTTTCAATCGCACACCCGTACCCAGCTTTCCGAAATTTGGAACGGACGGATCTTCGTGCATTTCCTTGCCGATACCGTGCCCCGTGTACGAACGGATTACGCCGTAGCCGAACGATTCCGCGTGTTTTTGTACCCGATATCCGATATCGAAAAGCGGCGTACCTGCACGCAGTCCCTCAATTCCCTTGAAGAAACATTCTTCTGTTACTTTCACGAGCCGATCGACTTGGGGAGAAACTTTACCGATACGGAAAGTTCTGCACGCGTCGCCGTGATAGCCGTTTTTATAAGCGCAAAGATCCACGCTGACGATATCGCCCTCTTTTAATATCTGTTCGTGCGAGGGTATGCCGTGCACGACCGTTTCGTTTACGGACACACACGCCGACGCAGGATAGCCGCCGTAGCCGAGACAGGAGGGATACGCGCCTGCCGAACGGATATACCGTTCCACGAGTTCGTCCACTTCCTTGGTACTCATACCCGCCGCGATCTTCGAGCCTACGAATTCTAACGTATCTCTTACGATCTTGCACGGCTCGCGCATCAAGTCTATCTCTTTTTCGCTCTTTACGTGAATCATAGCAACCTTTTAGCTTTATTTACGAAATTCGTCCAGCTTTGCCGATACCTTTGCGAACGTGGATTCGGGAGTCGATTCCGCGTTGCTTTCTACGTTGAAAAGCAAGCCTTTCTTCGTATAATATTCGATCAAAGGCGACGTCTGTTCGTTATACACCTGCAAGCGGCTCTGTACCGTTTCAGGATTGTCGTCCTTTCTTTGAAACAGCTCTCCGCCACAGCGTGAACAGGTCGTTGCGCCGTCCAGCCTTGAAATATGATAGCTTTCGCCACATTCCTTGCAAACCCGTCTGCCGCAAATACGATCCATAATCAGCTCGAAATCCACGTTGATATTGATAACGAGATCGATCTTCGTGATCTTATCAAGCGCCTCCGCCTGTGCGATTGTACGGGGGAAACCGTCCAGCATATACCCCTCTTTACAGTCGGGCTTGCCGATACGATTTTCTACGATTTTGCAAGTAACCTCGTCGGGTACGAGTTGCCCCTTATCGATATACGATTTGGCGAGCAACCCGATTTCCGTTTGATTTTTGATGTTTTCTCTGAAAATATCTCCCGTCGAAATATGGGGTAAACCGTATTGATCGGAGATTTTCGTCGCTTGTGTACCTTTCCCTGCGCCAGGTGCGCCGAGTAAAATAATATTCAT
>JAZNEZ010000065.1:0-2414 GCA_045588875.1 Candidatus Scatosoma sp.
GCGCCATATCAACAGCAATACGCGTTTCGGTTTCCCCAAAGAAATCCACAACCGTCATCTTGTTTTGCGTCAGCGTACCCGTTTTATCCGAGCAAATAATTTGTGCACAACCCAGCGTTTCTACCGCCGTCAACTTGCGAATAATCGCATTGCGTTTGGACATATTCGTGACGCCGATCGACAACACAACCGTCACAACCGTCGCAAGACCTTCGGGAATCGCCGCTACGGCAAGCGATACCGCAACCATGAACGAGCTTAAAGCAAACTCGAAATTAAAACTTCCTTCGCGGATCAGTTGCACCCCGAATACGACCACGCAGATCCCCAAAACCAACCACGTAAGTACTTTGGATAATTGTCCGAGCTTGATTTGCAAAGGCGTTTTGCCTTCTTTCGCTTGCGCCAA
This sequence comes from Candidatus Scatosoma sp., assembly GCA_045588875.1. Lineage (GTDB taxonomy): Bacteria > Bacillota > Clostridia > Christensenellales > Borkfalkiaceae > Scatosoma. The sequence continues at coordinate 410 of JAZNEZ010000065.1, forward strand.
CGCGCCTGCAATCTTGCCCATTTCGGTATCCATACCCGTCGCCGTCACAACGGCTACGCCACGGCCGTAAACTACGGTACTGCCCATATACACCATGTTTTTCCGATCGCCGAGGGGTACGTCTTTCGCATCTTCGGAAACACCGATAGCCTCTACGATCTTTTCAACGGGCACGGATTCGCCCGTGAGCGCCGCCTCTTCGATTTTCAAGCTCGCACTCTCTAAAACACGTCCGTCCGCAGGCACTGCGTCGCCTGCTTCAAGCAATACGACGTCGCCAACCACGAGATCCTCGCTGTGCACGACGCACACTTTACCGTCGCGAAGGACTTTGGACGTGGCGGCGGACATTTGCTGTAACGCCTCGATCGCCTTTTCCGCCTTACTTTCTTGGAATACGCCGAGCACAGCGTTGATTAAAACGACGGCAAGAATAATGATAACGTCGGTGGGGAATTCTTTTTCAAAGATCGCTAACGCGCCGCTGATCGCCGCCGCGACGAGCAAGATAATGATCATCGGATCGGCAAGCTGTTCCAAAAATCTGCGGACGAGCGATTTTTTCTTCGCTTCCACAAGCTTGTTCTTTCCGTTCTCGGCAAGACGTTTTTCCGCTTCCGAAGCCGAAAGCCCCTCCGTTTGCGACGTGCCAAGCGCGCTTAAAACGGATTCTTTAGACTGACAGTATTCTTTCATACGTTTCTCCTTACATCTATTTTAATTATTATTCTACCATAAACGGGAAATTCTGTCAAATGAATTTCCCGTTTAACTTTTGTATTTTTATTCCTCGTCGGGAAGATCCACGTTATGATACACGTTTTGTACGTCGTCGTGATCTTCCAGCGCGTCGATCATTTTTAAGAACGTTTCCACCTTATCCGCAGGCAGTTCGATCCTATTTTGCGGAATCATTGCAACCTCTGCCTGTACGAATCTGATCTTCGGCTCTTCCTCTTCGTTTCTTCTGCCCTTGGGCGCTGCCACCATAAGCTCTGCGTTCTTATCCTCCAAATATTTGCGTACGTCCGAGAACGTTTCGGGGGACGTGAAAATTTCATATACGTCGTCGCTCGTTACCACGTCGTCCGCGCCTGCTTCCAAAGCGTATTCCGTCATCGTGTCCTCGTCGAGCTCCACCGTTCTTTCCACGACGATATACCCTTTATTATCGAAATTATAAGAAACGCAACCGTTCTGACCGAGCTGACCGCCGTGCTTACCCAAAATCGCGCGCACGTCGCCTGCGGTACGGTTGATATTATCGGTGAGCGTCGTGATGATTACCGCCGAGCCCGCCACGCCGTAGCCTTCGTAGGTGAGCTCCTTATAATCCGCGCCGCTCATTTCACCCGACGCCTTTTTAATACTGCGTTGAATGTTATCGTTGGGCATATTCGCCGCTTTTGCCTTGGCGATAATATCCGCGAGCTTACTGTTCGTTTCGGGGTTAGGATTGCTTTTCGCCGCAACCGCGATTTCTCTGCCGAGCTTGGTGAAAATTCTGCCCTTCGCCGCGTCCGCTTTGCCTTTCTTTGCCTGTATGTTGTGCCATTTGCTATGTCCTGACATATTATATACTCCTTTTTTGTTTGAATTATTCCTTAAATGCAGTTTTTTTCAATAGATACATAAGTATCCCTGCCGAAACCGCCGCGTTCAAGCTTTCCTGCGTCGCCGACATAGGAATTTTCACCGTCGCGCGCGCCGCGTTTTTCGTTTCCTGTGAAATACCGTTCGCCTCGTTGCCGATGGCTAACGCGAAGATATCGGGAGCTGAAAAGGTGAAAGCGTTTTCGCCCTGCATATCCGCTACGATCAACGGTACGCCACCAAGTACGCTTAAAATTTCCTCACGTTCGGCGATATACAGTTTCGTGAAAAACACGCCGCTCATACTCGCGCGCACGCTTTTTGGTGCGTACGGATCGGCGCAGGCTTTCGTGAGATAGATCTCTTCATACCCTGCCGCGTTTGCCGTGCGGATAATCGCACCAACGTTCTT
>JAZNEZ010000066.1:0-1882 GCA_045588875.1 Candidatus Scatosoma sp.
CGATTCGGCGGTAAATTCGGGCCTGTCGTCGGTGCGGCGACAGGGCTAATTCCACAATGCGGTTTTTCGGTGATGGCGGCAAAGCTGTTCGAACAGAAATATATCACTCTCGGCACGCTGATCGCTATCTTTTTTTCGACGAGCGACGAGGCGTTTATCATTCTGTTTTCCTCGGGCGAGGGCGCGGTGTGGGTGTTGCCTACGCTCGTGGTCAAAATCGTTTTGGGAATCGTGGTAGGCTATGGCGTGGATTTGGGCTTAAAGGCGATAGGTCGTAGGCAGGTATGCGTTGAAATGCCCGAAAACGACAAAAACGCACCGACGACGGTGCACGAAATATTCATTCAAAGCTATTTGGACGATAAGGATATCGACGTGGTATGCTCGTGCGGAAAATCGCACGACGAAAGTAACGGTTGGAAGAAATATCTGCTTTCGCCCCTGCTCCATACAATCAAGGTGGCGGCGTTTATTTTCCTCGTGAATTTCGTGTTGACGGGAATCGTGCACACGGTGGGCGAGGATAACTTTATCGCGTTTATGCACCGCAGTAGGTTCGTCCAGCCCCTCATCACCTGCGCGATCGGGCTTATCCCCAACTGTGCGTCGAGCGTGGTTATCACCGAGGCGTTTTTGAGCGGCGGTATCACGTTCGGCTCGTTCGTGGCAGGTCTTTGCGCGAACGCAGGTATGGGATTCGTGGTGCTGCTTAGGAACGTGAAACGTTGGAAACGCAATCTTGCGCTCGTGCTCTTTTGCTACGGCGTTTCCGTCGTCGTGGGCGTACTTTTCAATCTTGCGCCCGTGCTCGCTGTTTAAGAACGGAGAAAATGCTTTATATATAAATAAGGAGATATAAGGAAATGGAAGAAGTACAAATTATCGGCAAAGAGAACGATACGCTTATGATCAAGCTTTCGGGGGATATCGATTTGGGTAACGCCGAGGCGTTTTATCAAGCGGTGATGGAGGCTTATCAGCAAACGCCTGCGAGTATCACGTTCGATTGCGAGAACTTGGATTTTATCGACAGCACCACCCTCGGTACGTTCGTGAAAATACTCAAAGCGTTGAAGTTAGACGGGTATCAAATGAAACTCGTCAAACTGCAACCGAAGATCAAAAAACTCTTTTTGATTTGCTCGTTGAACAGTATTATGGAGATCGCGTAAATGGAAAAGTTTTCTGTGGATATGCCCTTGACGGGCGAATATTTAACGACGGTACGTTTGACGACGGGCGGACTTTGCGCGCTCGTCGGGTTTGACGTGGACGCGGCGGAGGATTTTAAGGTTTGCGTAACGGAAAGTCTGCTCATCTTAAAGCGTAACGGCTTTTGCCGCGCGTCGATCGAGTTTACCGTGGGTGAGGCACTCGGTTGCGTAGTGCGCGGCATACAAGCAGGCGGTGAAAAGGAAGAAACGTTAGAGGACGAAATTTCCCGTGCGTTGCTTGCGGCGCTCGTGGGCGAGGTGGAATTTGTTAAGAACGCCGAGGGCGCGGTGGAAAAGATCGCCTTTGAGGGGTAAAAGCGTTACGGGCTATGGCGGAAGAAAGAACGAACGAGCTGTTTAAGCGTTACAAAGAGACGGGCGATATACGTATTCGCAACGAAATCGCCGAGAAATATCTCTACATAGCCGACATTCTCGCCAAAAAATTCGTGGGGCGAGGTGTGGAATACGACGATTTGAAACAGGTTGCGTCGTATGCGCTTTTGCGTGGTATCGATCGGTTCGATCCCGAGCTTGGAATGCAGTTCACAACCTTTATCACGCCTACGATCACGGGCGAAATCAAGAATTATTTTCGCGATAAATCGCGTGTCGTGAAATTGCCGCGCAGGCTCGGCGAAATCAGCGTGGCAGTGCGTAATTTTTCA
>JAZNEZ010000067.1:0-4277 GCA_045588875.1 Candidatus Scatosoma sp.
GAAATCAGGATTGCAGGGATTTTGTATACGGTAAACGAGATCAGGATTGACCGCCCGATTACGTTCAACGGCGCAGGCACGATCACGTCGAGTATGATCAGTAGAACGAAGGAATCGTACGACGCGTATTGTTTTATTTTAGGTGGCACGTATTTCAAGCGTTGCACGGACTTACCGAGTGCGGTAGAGTGGTTGCAAAAACTGTACGACGAATACGGGAATATTTACGGCTTCACGAAATACAAGCGTGAGGGCGTAAGAGTATAAAAAAGTCAAAATAACCCGAAAGGGAAAAAAGGAGATAAAAAAATGGCAGGAAAAAAGAACGCAACGAGCAAAAAGCCTCGCAAACCGTATGTGCAAAGAAAGACGATTTAGAGTAAAGTCGGTGGAGGTTTTTCAAATGCAGGGCAAAGCCAAATCTTTAATATCGGTAAGCATAAAGTATTGCTGACGCGTGGGGAAAAACTGAACAAATACGGCAATCCCATACATACGGCAACAGTTTTACAGAAAAACGGGCAATTGGGCAAATCGTATCGAAGTACGGGTAGTGCGACCGAAGTCGTTGCTGGCGCATTGAAGAAAAACGGTGTAGACGTTAAATATCCGCGCCATACGAAATCAAAACAAAAAAAATAACCGTCCGTATGGACGGTTAGAAAAACGGTTGACTGTCGTTGTTTCGTGGGTTCGCAGATAAATCTCAACCCAGTCCCTTCGGGACGCTTTAAGTCATCAAGATTATTATAGCAGGAGATTTTGCAAATGTCAAATGTTTATCAGCCCAAACGAAAAGAATTAGCAAAAGTAAAGGTTGTATCAAGTCAGCATTACGCCGAAAATCGTAAAAAATTCCATTTAGTGGGCAGTATTAGTCGCAAGCACACAAATTTTGTAACGACACAACGAAACAGGCAAACGGGAAAGTGCAGTTTTATCGACGATACGTCGTCTTTAACCAAGAAAGCAAAAAACGACGTAGTACGGTTCTTTTCAGACAAAAAGAATGCCCGTAAAGATGTTGCGTATATATACAACGGAGATTACGAATGAAACAGAGTAAAGAAAAACGCATTGAAGAACTCGCAAGAGATATAGCAAAACGAGATTGCTTTTTGTACGGCAACTGTCCTAAAAGCCCTAAACATAACTGCGTGTCGCAAGATCCCAAAATAATGCTTGAAAGCAGTCATAATTATATCACTATCGCAACTTGGCTCGTTGAAGAAAATTACTGTAAACTTGCCGAGAGCGATGTAATATTGACAAGAGCAGAAATTGAACGCTTCCAAAATTTAGTTGTTCCTAAAATTAAACCAGTAACAAAACAAAGTCAAAAACCGCGCGAGCGGAAAAAATAAAAGGTAGGTGTAAAACTATGGCAGGTAAAAAAGGCAAAACGGCAGGCATTTTTGCGGCGATCGCGGCAGTACTCGCGGTAGCTGCATTGGCAGTGAGTATCGGTACGAACGTAAAGGTAACGAACTCGGAAACGACGCAAACGTTGGGCGCAGGCGCGTTTGAGGTGGGGCTTTTGTCCGATGAAACGGGCAAAAAGCTGACGGGGGAGAACGCGGATAAGAGCGGACTTTCCACGGCGAAGTATTACGAGGCTGAGGGCTTGACGATCGAGCTGAACGAAGACGCGACGATCAAGTATCAGGTGAATTACTACGACGAAGACAAAGAATTTTTGTCGGTTGCGGAGTTCACGGGAGATTACGACGCGACGGGTGCGCCCGAAACGGCGAAATACGTCAAGATCGAAATTATCCCCACGGACGACGATGACGACGAAGTAACGTTCTTCGAGAAGTCCGGTTACGTAGGACAAGCCGAAATCACGGTAGCGAAGTAAAAAGGCGCGGCGAGCAGAACCGCGACGGGAGGTTTGAAATATGAAGAAGAAAAAGAATATCAAAAACGTAATCGTCGCGGTGCTGTTGTCGTTGTTTTGTATCAGTGCCGTGGCAACGTTGATTCCAAAGCCCGAAAAGGTAGAAACGCGCACGATCAACGAGCAGGTCGAGGACGCAACGGGTGCGTATTATTTGGAAGTAACCGGCGAACGGAAACTTGTTGTTTCAGAGCTTGGAAACACGTCGCTCGGCTCAAAAAATATCCATTCGTTGGTGATAGACGGAGGGAAAGACGGCGCGACGATCAAAGCGATTGGCGAGGGCAACGGTGCAATTCAAGCCTCTGCCGGTGGTGAGCTGATAATGAAGAACTTGACGATCGTAGACGAAACGGCGGACGTGTACGCCAATGGTTATAATAACAATTTACGTTTCGGCGGAAAACTCCGCTTTGAAAATTGTATATTTTCGCAGCCGATCTATATAAAAAACGACGCGCAGGCAGAGTTTGAAAATTGTACGTTCCATTCAGCTAAAACGAAATTCTATTCAGTATGGATGGCAGACGGTAGCACAAAATTTGAAAATTGTACGTTTACAGGTTATCGTGGTGTAAAAGTGCACGAATTTACGGGCGACGACGTTGTGAACGTTGAAATAAAAGGTTGTACGTTCCAAGGCTTGATTGAAAAAGTAGGCGTGGCGATCGGGGTATTTACGGTTGATCCGTTAAACAGTACGGTATCGATGACAAACAATACGTTCATTGATTGTCAACAGTGGGACGTGTTTGGCTCGTTGGAGGGAGTAGACGGCGTATACGAGGCAGATATGCCGACGAACGAGTTTATTTTTATTGAAGAGAACAATAAAGTCGAGTACACGGGTACGGAGCGTAAGATTCGATACATAGCGATTGAGGAAGGCGAGATCTTCGAAGTACCCGAATTATTATGGAAAGAAAGCGGAAAATATCCGACGTCGTACACAGTCGGCGAAGAATGCAAAATCGACGAGTTGTACGGCGCGGTAGAATATATAGAAAAGGATCTGACGTGTTACGGTTGGTATTTGGATAGGGCCTGCACGGTGAGATTCAACGGCACGATCGCGTTGGACAGGAACGAACCTATAACGCTATACGCGAAGATTGAAACGGGCTCATGGACAGCGTTTTATTAAAAATTGAAAAAAGGAAAGAAACGGTATGAAAATCAAAAAATTTATAGTATGTGGTGTTTTGGCGGTTTTGGCTGGTGTTGCAGGACTACTCGGCGGCTGCGCTTTGAAAGAAGCGAATAAAGATGAAGGTTCTTCTCTTGCTCCGACGATTGTCATTGACAATACGAGGCAAATAAAGCTAATGAGCGCAACCATTGCGCCCGATGATTACGAGGCATACGGCGTTTCGGAAACGGCGTTAAAGGCATATACACTCACGGCAACGTATGCCCCGTCTTACGTAACGGGTGCGGCGGTAGATTGGAGCGTATCGTTTGTTGAGCCCGATTCCGAGTGGGCGACGGGAAAAACGGCGACCGATTATATCAAGGCAACGCCGGAATCGGACGGCGCGCTTGTGGCGGTTGTAGAATGTTACGCGGCGTTTGGAGCGGACATTCAAGTAACGGCAACGTCACGGACAAATCCCGACGTATCCGCCATTTGTCTTTGTGTTTGGGTTCATACGGACGACGACGGTGGCGGCAATATTGAAGGTGGCGGCAGCACGGGCGAAACGGAAGAATGCGAGCACGTTGACGCGAATGACGACGGGCTTTGTGATAAGTGTAGCGAATCGTTCAGCGACGGCGACGACAGTGGCGACGATAACGATAGTAGCGGTAGCGGAAACGCAGGCAGTGGTAGTGGCGACGGCGATTATAGCACGGTTGAATACGCTCAAACAAACGCAGGCGATATGATTATATACGAGGGCGGCGCAATCAATGAAGATCCCTCAGGGCTTTCTTTCGGGGACGGTGAACGTGTTTTTTCAATTGCAGGCATATATAATCCATATACCCTTGAATGGAATTGCATGAAATGTATGGACGGTGCAACGTGGCGAGAGTGGGCGGAATCGGTTGACGGTCCGAGTATTGAAACAGACGAAAGCGGTAACGTTTGGAGACAATGTGGGCAACAGGAAGACGGCACTCCCGTTTATGTGTGTATCATAGACGATCAAGTATGTATTGCAATCGGCGAGGATAATTTCACTTCTCCGTGGGTAGTAGCTGGCGTAGGAGCTGACGACGTAATAGGTTTCAACTATTACGATCTTATAGCCCCTTAAACAATAAGCAAAAGGAGAGAGAAAATATGAAGAAAATGATAATTGGTAGCCTTTTAGCGGTATGCGTTATCGGTTGTGGAATGTTCGGTGGTTGCGCCGATCAGGGCGAAACGGGG
>JAZNEZ010000068.1:0-2159 GCA_045588875.1 Candidatus Scatosoma sp.
CCAAGGGTATGAAATACCGTGAGGACAGAGGTTCGGACACTTGGACTGTACCCTATCTTCCCATCGACCCTGCCGACGTCGGCAGAGTGTACGAAGCGGACGTTATCCGCATCAATTCCCAATCGGGTAAGGGAGGTATCGGGTATATTCTGGAAACGCAGTTCAAGCTGGTGTTGCCGCCGAAGATGCGCGAAACGTTCGGCTATCACGTCAAAAGTATTTCCGACCATGCGCACAAAGAACTTTCCCCGCAAGAAGTTTATGAAATATTCATGAGAGATTTCGTCAACGTACAGGATAAGCTGAAAGTGGCGAACGCGAGCTATGAAACGGTGAATGCGGAAAAGGTGATTGGCAAGGTGGAAATCGAATATCTTGGCAAGACGCAGACGGTAGAAGTAGAGGGTAACGGCAGACTCGATTGCGTGAGCAACGCGATAAAGAAAGTTGTCGGTAAGGAGTACCTTTTGGAAAGTTACGTACAGCACGCGCTGGAAGAAAAATCTTCTTCGAAGGCGGCGTCGTACGTATGTATCGTAGCAGACGGAAAAGCGTATTGGGGCACGGGTATCCATGCCGATATAATGACTTCGTCGGTAAAGGCGCTTGTTACTGCTGTGAATAAAACGCTTTAAAAGCAAGTGAGATAAAAAGGAGAAAATTATGAAATTAAACGGCGCACAGATTTTAATTCAGACCTTGATTGAACAGGGTGTAACCGACGTATTCGGTTATCCGGGCGGTCAGGTTATCAATATTTACGACGCGCTTTACGAATACAAGGATAAAATCAACCATGTATTGACGGCGCATGAACAGGGTGCGGCGCATGCCGCAGACGGGTATTCCCGCGCGACGGGAAAAGTGGGCGTTTGTATCGCAACCAGCGGCCCAGGCGCAACCAACCTTGTTACGGGTATCGCTACGGCAATGCTGGACAGTATCCCGATGGTAGCCATTACCGGTAACGTACCTTGTTCGCTTATCGGTAAAGACAGTTTCCAAGAAATCGATATCACGGGCGTTACGCTTCCCATTACCAAACACAATTATTTCGTAAATAAAATTGAGGATTTGGCGGATACGTTGCGCGAAGCGTTTGCCATTGCAAAATCGGGTAGACCGGGACCCGTCCTCGTCGATATCCCCAAGGACGTGCAGGTGGCGAAATACGATTTCGAACCGCAGTCGGTGGTGGAAAAAATGCCTTTGCCTAAAGTAAAGGAAGATTTGATTGACAAGGCGGTAGAACTTATCAACGGCGCGCAGAAACCGTATATTTACGTAGGCGGCGGCGCGGCTGGTTTGGGTATGGGCAGCGATATCGTTGCGTTTGCGGAAAAGATAGGCGCGGTAATCGGCTGTTCGTTTATGGGGCTTTCCTCCGTACCGCAGGACAACGAACGTTTCCTTGGTATGCAGGGTATGCACGGACATTACGCGTCCTCTATGTCGCAGAACGAAGCAGACCTTATTTTGGGTATCGGCGTTCGTTTCTCGGACAGAGCGACGGGCAACGTTGCTAAATTTGCAAAGCAAAGCAAAATCATTCAGCTTGACCCCGACAGTGCGGAAGTAAACAAAAACGTACGCGTAGACCTCGGTTTGGTAGGGGACGTAGAAGATTCGTTCAAGCGTATCGCCACGAAGTGCGCAGAGAGCGCAAAACCCGATTGGTTTGCTCGCGTTAAACAATTAAAAGCAGAAGAAGTACAATTTGAGGCAGAGATTGCGGCGGCAAACGACGCTCCGCTCACCCCCAAGCAAGTATTTGAAATTATCAATGCGGAAAAACCTGCCAATACGGTGATTGCAACGGACGTAGGACAGCACCAAATGTGGACGGCGCAGTACGTAGAATTTGACGGACCTCGTCGTTTCGTGTCGAGCGGCGGCTTGGGTACGATGGGCTTTGGTTTGGGCGCAGCAATCGGTTCGTACGTGGCGACGAAAGACCCCGTAGTATTGATTACGGGCGACGGCAGTTTCGGTATGAACCTCAACGAACTCGCAACGGCAGTCAGCTATAAGATTCCCGTCGTAATCGTTTTGATGAATAACGGCGTGTTGGGTATGGTAAGGCAGTGGCAGACGCTGTTCTTCGGAAAGAGATATTCTAATACAGTGCTTTCGAGAAAGACGGATTTCGTAGCGCTTGC
>JAZNEZ010000069.1:0-3172 GCA_045588875.1 Candidatus Scatosoma sp.
ATCACGGACGGTACGCGCAGTTATTATTGTAAGAGTATGAACGTAGCGGTAAATTCTACGGTCGGCGCAGGCGACGGTATGGTGGCGGCAGCAGCAATGCAGTTGGAGCAGGGCGCGCCCCTTTCCGAAATTTTACGCGCAGGCGTTGCCGCAGGCACGGCAACGGTAATGACGACGGGGCAGGTATCGTTTACGAAAGAAAAGTTTAACGAAGTGATTACGAATTTGCGTGTGAAAGAAATTTGAAAAAATTTTCAAAAACGGGTATTCTTTTAGCGGTGAAATGCATATAGTATAATATGTCCTTTTTTCGATCGGCTTTTAGCGGCGCGTGGGGCAGACCACACTGCAAAAAAGCGGAAGACGGAAGTCGGGAAAGACGCCGCGAATCCGACGAACGAAAAAGGGAATAATTTTCTTCTTAACGGAGTAAGATAAAGATAAGCTCTGAAAACGCGTTGGGAGGGTTCGATGAAGAAAACGGAAAAAATTTTTTCTGCTCTGCTTACGATCGCGCTCGGCGTGTTGCTGATCGTGCTCCAAGGTAGCGTGATCAGTATTTTAATGACGGTGCTTGGCATCGGACTTTTGGCGTTCGGGATTATGGATCTGTTTAATCGCCGCGTACCGCCTGCCGTGATCAAGCTCGTCGTAGGCGTAATCGTAATACTCTGCGGTTGGGTGATCGTCGAGGCGGTTCTGTACGTGGTTGCCGCCGTGCTGTTGATCGCAGGCATTTTATTGCTCTACGAAAAAATAAAAAATAAAGTGATCTGCCCCGTGATCTGGCAAACGATTTGCGAATACGCCGCGCCTTCTATATGTATCGTTATCGGCGGTTTGCTGCTGTTTAATCAGGGCAACACAGCAGAGTGGGTATTCATTTTAAGCGGCGCGTTTACAATCGTAGAGGGCGGTTTACTCTTTGTAAACGCCGTATCTAACGATTGAAATCTATCCGATAAAAATAGGCGTTTCGTCCTTTGGGGCGGAACGCTTTCCTCATTTTTTTACAATTTTTGCAAGAAATTCTAAAAAGATAAAAATTTATCGATTTAGCGAATTAAAAATGCAAAAATGGCTGTTTAAGCATTTGTACTAAAAAGGATTTTATGCTATAATATTATTTGTGTAAAAGGGAAAAATCGAAGAGAAAAATACAAAAAACGGAGCAAAAAACTATGAACAACAAGGTTACTATTATCGGTGCAGGCTCGGTAGGCGCTACCGTAGCGTATACGTTAGTTGCAACGGGGTCGGTTGCGGAGATCGTATTGATCGATGTAAACGAGGCGAAGGCGCAGGGCGAGGCTTTGGATATCCGCCAAGCTACGCCGTATCTTTCCCCTGTGAAAATTTATTGCGGTACGTATGAAGACGCAAAGGGCTCCGATATCGTGATTATCACGTCGGGCGTAGGCAGAAAGCCAGGACAGTCGCGCATCGATCTTACCCAAACGAACGTAAATATCCTCAAATCGATCGCGCCACAAATCGTAAAATACGTACCCGACGCATTATATTTGTTCGTTGCAAATCCCGTTGATATCCTCACCTACGTATTCTGTAAGATCACGGGTGTTCCCAAAAACCGCGTGATCGGTACGGGTACGACGCTGGACAGCATCCGACTTCGGACGCGTCTTTCCGAATTGTATTCGGTGAATCAAAAGCAGGTGCACGCCTACGTGCTCGGCGAACACGGCGATTCCTCGTTCGTGGCTTGGTCTGCGGCGGATATTTCGGGGATTCCCTTGGCGGATTACGTGAGCTCGCTCACGGATAACGACGCGTTGAAAGTAACGCCGTATACACGCGAGGAAGTGGAGGAGTACGTGAAGAAATCGGGCGGTCAGATTATTGCAGGCAAGGGCGCGACGTTCTACGGGGTTGCGGCTTGTGTGGCGCAGGTCGTGAACAGTATCTATTCGAGCGCATATACGATTTTGCCCGTATCGACGGTTTTAGACGGTGAATACGGCATTTCCGACGTGGCGCTTTCCACCCTTTGCGCGATCGGTAACGAGGGAATCATCACGACGATCACGCCCAAGCTTTCAGAGGAAGAATTGGAGAAGATGAAACATAGTGCGGAAGTATTGAAAGGCGTTCTTGCACAAATTGAAATTTAATCGGAGAAAATAAGAGAATGGAATATCGTATTGAAAAAGACACGATGGGTGAAATGCAAGTCCCTGCGGACAGATACTGGGCGGCACAAACGCAAAGAAGTTATCAAAATTTCCGTATCGGCGACGAGGTAATGCCTCGCGAGATTACGCGTGCGTTCGGCGTTTTGAAAAAAGCGGCGGCGATTGCGAATTATAAACTCGGCAAGCTTTCCGAGGAGAAAAAGAACGCGATTTCGGCGGCTTGCGACGAAGTGATTTCGGGTGCGCTCAATTCGCATTTTCCGCTCGTCGTATGGCAGACGGGTAGCGGTACGCAGTCGAATATGAACGCAAACGAGGTTATCGCAAACCGCGGTAACGAGATCGCAGGCGCGAAAATTTTACACCCTAACGACGATATCAATAAGAGCCAAAGCTCGAACGACACGTTCCCCACGGCAATGCATATCGCCGCGGTGGTAGCGATCGAGGATAGCCTGTTCCCTGCTATGGATCAGCTTATTTCCACTCTCAAACGCTTGGAAAAGGAGAACGAGGGGATTGTAAAGAGCGGCAGAACGCATTTGCAGGACGCCGTTCCCATTGCCTTTTCGCAGGAGATCAGCGGTTGGACGAATATGATCGAAAAGACGAAAGCCCAGCTTACGCTCGCGCTCGGCGGCTTGAAAGAGCTCGCGCTCGGCGGTACGGCGGTCGGCACGGGGTTGAACGCGCCCAAGGGCTTTGCGGAAGAGGTGGCAAAGCAGGTGAGCGAGTTGACGGGTAAAACGTTCGTTACGGCAGAAAATAAATATCACGCGCTTACGGCAAAAGACGAGCTCGTGTTCGCGCACGGCGCACTCAAAGCGCTTGCTTGTAATCTTATGAAAATCGCAAACGACGTGCGTTGGCTTGCAAGCGGACCTCGCGACGGGCTCGGCGAAATTTTCATTCCCGAAAACGAGCCAGGGTCTTCGATTATGCCAGGGAAAGTCAATCCCACGCAATGCGAATCTATGACGATGGTTGCCGTGCAGGTTATGGCAAACGACGTTGCGGTG
>JAZNEZ010000070.1:0-3492 GCA_045588875.1 Candidatus Scatosoma sp.
GGTGAGCGACGTGTGAAAGCGTACCTCGCCACCGTTTGCCCTAATATACTCGCGCATATTTTTCACGACGTTTTTTAAGTTGTCGCTACCGATATGCGGTTTGTTCAGCCAAAGTATTTCCTCGGGCGCGCCGAATTGCACGAACGTTTCGAACACCTCACGATTCAGCGGACTATGCGTTTGCGTGTTGAGCTTACCGTCTGAAAACGTGCCTGCGCCCCCCTCGCCGAATTGTACGTTCGATTGCGTGTTCAAAATTTTCGTTTGAATAAACGCTTGAATATCCCGTTCTCGCTCCTCCACGCTTGCGCCCCGTTCGATCACGACGGGCTTTATCCCTCTTTCGATCAGTCGCAGTGCGCAAAACAGACCTGCTGGACCGCTACCCACGATCAACACGGGTTTTTCGGGGCGTTTATATTCGGGCAGGCGTTCTATTTTCCGTTCTACTTTCGGTTGCTCCTCCGCGGAAAAGGCGATCGTATACACGAATTTGATATCCGATTTATTGCGTGCGTCGAGCGATTTTTTCTTGATTTCAAAATATTTCGCTTTTTTGCCGAGTTTCTTTTCCGCAAGCTTGACAAGCTCCGTTTCGCTCTTTCCCAAGGGCAATTTGACGTCCGAAAGGGTGCGTAAACTCATACCTGCCCCCGTCGTTTCGCTATTTTCTCGTCGATTGCCGCCGCCACCGTGCACGCCGACGAATACGCCCATTGTAGGTTATATCCACCGCAAGGACCGTCGATATCAAGTATTTCCCCTGCAAAATACAGTCCCTTGACGAGCTTACTTTGCAAATTTTCGTCCACCTCGTCTAATTTCACGCCGCCTTTGGTTACCTGCGCCGAATCTAATCCCAAATTCCCCGTGATTTGCAAGGTGAACGCTTTCACCGTTTTCGCCGCAACGAGCAGATCGTCCTTTCCACGTTTCATCACCGCTCTGCCCACTTGATTGTTCACGAAACCGCAAAGCAGCTCCCCTACGGGCATAAACGGGAAATTTTTACGCTTTTCCAAAAGCGCGGTATATATTTTCTCCTCGCTAAACGACGGTAAAAAATCGATAGAAAGGCTCACGCCGTCGCGGATACGGTGGGTTACGTAGGCGGAAAGTCGAAAGATGGAATCCCCCGAAACGCCGTAATCGGCGAACATAATATCCCCTTTGAGGCGCATCGTGCGTTTATGCATACGCCCACCCGAAAACTCCGACCACGTCGCCGCAACGCTCGCGTCGGGAACGCGTATGCCTTTGAGGGATTTGACCTCTTTGGGATCGGTCTTTAATTGTACGAGCGAGGGGTACAAGGGCGTGAGAGTATGCCCGAATTTTTGCGCCAACGCATACGCCGAGCCGTCCGTGCCGAACGAGCGCGCCACCGTTCCTCCCGTGCAAAGCACCACGTTTTCAGCGAGTATACGCCCGTTTTCGGTGGTAACGACGAATCCTTGCTCCGTGTCGATCAGGTCGGTTACTTTCGTGTTCACACGCACGTCCACCCCACGCGCCCCTGCCGCAAAGCGGAGAGCGTCGGTGATCGACGAGGCTTGTCTGCCTGCCGGATACACCCTGCCACGCTCGTCGGCAATAAGCAACAAGCCCAAATTTTCAAGGTGCGAGATCAGCGCGTTGTGATCGTATTTTGCGACGTGTTCTCTTGCGCGCGCCGCACCGTTTTCCGAGAACGAGAAATAGTCCTCGCGCAAAACGCCGAGGTTGGTGATATTGCCCTGACCGTTGCCCGTGGCGGCAAGCTTACGTCCTACGCGCTCGCTCCGCTCCAAGAGCACGATCTTTTGATCGGTGGTTTTTAAGGTCGTGGCAAGGAACAATCCCGCCGCGCCACCGCCGATAATGACCGTTTGTATTTTTTCCATATCTACATTGTAGCGTATTTCCATGAAAATGTCAATTTTTTTGAAAAATTCCCGAAAAATTTTTTTCCTTATATTGACTTTTTTCGTAATTTATATTAAAATAGATATATACAATATATAATGACATAAAAAACGTAAGGAGTAAAGGTTATGGAACTCATCAACAAGTGTATCGATTATCTCAAAGCCAACCCCGTTTTGGCGATCGTTCTGATCGCGGCGGTGGCGTTATTGCTCGTGGTGATCGTGGTGATGATCGCGGTTTCTTCGTCCAAGCGCAAAAAGAAAAAACAGCTTGCCACCGCTCAGCAAAAGCCCGTTCCCGTTGAAAAAACCGCCGAGGAAAAAGCGGAAGAGGAACGCGCGAAAAAGGAAAAAGCCGAGGCGGAACGCCAAGCAACTTTGGCGCGTTTGGAAGCGGAAAGAATCGCAGCCGAAAAGGAAGAAGCGGAAAAAGCCGAAAAGACAAAAAAGGAAAAAGAAGAGGCGGAAAAACTTGCCGCCGAACAAAAACCTAAAAAGGTTGAAAAAGTAGAAAAGGTTGAAAAAGTAGAAAAGGTCGAAAAGACTGAAAAGCTTGAAAAGCCCGTCGTAACGGAGAAGAAAGCTACGGCGGACGACGAGATCGCTCGGGCGGTTGCGGAGCGTTCGGAAAAGGAGCACGCGCAAAAGATAAAGAGAGAAAAAGCGGCGGCGCAAAAGGCGCAAGAGAAAAAGAAAGCCGCCGTGCAAAAAGCACTCGGCGACGACGAGAACGAGGCGGAAAAAGCGGCGAAATATACCGGTAAATGGACGATTTGCCGCGTGGTTACCGACTCCGAAAGCGACGAAGAAGAAACGTATTTCTTCGAGCTGCACGCATCCAACGGCGAAAAGCTTTTATCCAGCGAGGAATACACCTCGTATGCAGGCGCGTTGCGCGGTATACAAACGCATAAAGCGAATATTGAAAAGGGTAATTTTAAGATCACCCTTTCCAAGAAAGGCGATTATATTTTCAAGCTGTTGAGCGGTAAAAATATGCTCCTTTGTATGGGCGAAAACTATCCCACGCGCGTGCGTTGCGAAAATGCGATTGAATCGACCAAGCGTTTTGCAAAAACTGCCGTCATCGACGAGAACGTGCAAGATCATCTCGTGAAAGTACCCGTCGAGGACGACGCGGAAATCACGCCCGTTGCCGATAATTACAACGGTAAGTGGCTGATTACCTCGCATAGCGGTGCGGACGGTGAGCCCGTGTTCTATTTTGAGCTGTTTGCCAACAACGGTGAAAAGCTCTTGTCCAGCGAGGAATACACCACTTATATCGGTGCGGTGAACGGTATTGCCACGCACAAGGCGAATATCGAAAAGGGTAATTTCCGTATCTCGCTCACCAAACGCGGCGATTATATCTACAAGCTTTTGAACGGTAACGGTCAGCTTTTGTGCTTGGGCGAGCATTACAAAACGAAAGGTCGTTGCCAAAGCGCGGTGGAATCGGTGAAACGGTTTGCTATGAACTCCCCCGTGCTTACCGATCCTGCTCTTACGAAATAAATTGAACCAAAAATTGCCCACGAACGCAAAAGCGTTCCAGGGCGTTTTATCTTTGGTTATCTTGCGC